>NZ_JBQENK010000023.1:61226-125967 GCF_052044735.1 Pseudomonas sp. 22526 | reverse complement strand
GCGCACGTAGAGTACGACTCGAACATTCGTCACTACGCGCACGTTGACTGCCCAGGTCACGCCGACTACGTCAAAAACATGATCACTGGTGCTGCCCAGATGGACGGCGCGATCCTGGTTTGCTCGGCTGCCGATGGTCCGATGCCACAAACTCGTGAGCACATCCTGCTGTCCCGTCAGGTAGGCGTTCCGTACATCGTTGTCTTCCTGAACAAGGCTGACATGGTTGACGACGCTGAGCTGCTGGAACTGGTTGAGATGGAAGTGCGCGATCTGCTGAGCACTTACGACTTCCCAGGTGATGACACTCCAATCATCATCGGTTCGGCTCTGATGGCTCTGAACGGCCAAGACGACAACGAAATGGGCACTACCGCTGTTAAGAAGCTGGTAGAAACTCTGGACACCTACATCCCAGAGCCAGAGCGTGCTATCGACAAGCCGTTCCTGATGCCTATCGAAGACGTATTCTCGATCTCCGGTCGTGGCACCGTGGTAACTGGTCGTGTTGAGCGTGGTATCGTTCGCATCCAGGAAGAAGTTGAGATCGTTGGTCTGCGCGACACTCAGAAAACCACCTGCACCGGCGTTGAAATGTTCCGCAAGCTGCTCGACGAAGGTCGTGCTGGCGAGAACTGCGGCGTTCTGCTGCGTGGCACCAAGCGTGACGACGTTGAGCGTGGCCAGGTTCTGGTTAAGCCAGGTACCGTTAAGCCGCACACCAAGTTCACCGCTGAAGTGTACGTTCTGAGCAAAGAAGAAGGCGGCCGTCATACTCCGTTCTTCAAAGGCTACCGTCCACAGTTCTACTTCCGTACTACTGACGTGACTGGTAACTGCGAGCTGCCAGAAGGCGTTGAAATGGTAATGCCAGGTGACAACATCCAGATGACTGTCACTCTGATCAAAACCATCGCGATGGAAGATGGTCTGCGTTTCGCTATCCGTGAAGGCGGTCGTACCGTCGGCGCTGGCGTCGTAGCCAAAGTCATCGAGTAATCGACGACTCATGAAAAAGCCCCCGCTTGCGGGGGCTTTTTTATTGGGTTGACACTCTGTGGGACCGTCTATAGAATTGCGCCTCCTTTTAACGGGCGTATTGCGCCCGGTGGGAATAGCAGCCTGGAGTCTGAAATCCAATGCAAAATCAGCAAATCCGTATCAGGTTGAAGGCTTTCGACCATCGCCTGATCGACCAATCCACCCAGGAAATCGTGGAAACCGCGAAACGTACTGGTGCTCAAGTGCGTGGTCCTATTCCACTGCCTACCCGTAAAGAGCGGTTCACCGTTCTGGTCTCCCCGCACGTCAACAAAGACGCGCGTGACCAGTACGAGATCCGTACTCATAAGCGCGTACTGGACATCGTCCAGCCAACGGATAAAACCGTTGATGCACTTATGAAGCTTGATCTTGCGGCAGGTGTGGAAGTGCAGATCAGCCTCGGCTAAGACTCGGTCTTAGTCGTGTAACGCTCTGAAATGGGCGGCCATAGCGGGTGAAAGCCCCGTACACTCATGAGGTTTACAACATGACTATTGGTGTAGTCGGTCGTAAATGCGGTATGACCCGTATTTTCACCGAAGAAGGTGTCTCCATTCCGGTCACGGTCATTGAGATCGAGCCGAATCGCGTCACCCAGTTCAAAACTGAAGAAACCGATGGCTATCGTGCAGTGCAAGTCACTGTAGGTGAGCGTCGTGCTTCGCGCGTGACTGCTGCTCAAGCAGGTCACTTCGCTAAAGCGAACGTTGCTGCCGGTCGTGGCGTTTGGGAATTCCGTCTTGAAGAAGGCGAGTACCAAGCTGGCGATCTGATCAATGCAGAAATCTTCGCAGCTGGCCAACTGGTAGATGTTACCGGTCAGTCGAAAGGTAAAGGCTTCGCCGGTACCATCAAGCGTTGGAATTTCCGCGGTCAAGATAACACCCACGGTAACTCCGTTTCCCACCGCGTCCCGGGCTCTATTGGCCAGTGCCAGACTCCTGGTCGTGTATTCAAGGGCAAAAAAATGTCCGGTCATATGGGCGCTGAGCGCGTGACCGTGCAGTCCCTGGAAGTAGTGCGCGTCGACGCTGAACGCAATCTGTTGTTGGTCAAGGGTGCTGTTCCTGGCGCTACTGGCGGCAACCTGGTTGTACGTCCGGCGGCCAAGGCTCGCGGTTAAGGGGAAGCTGACATGCAATTAAATGTAAATGACGCTCAAGCGATCGAAGTTTCCGAACTGACATTTGGCGGCGAATTCAACGAGACGCTGGTTCACCAAGCAGTCGTGGCCTACATGGCCGGCGGCCGTCAAGGTAGCAAGCAGCAAAAGACCCGTTCCGACGTTTCCGGTGGCGGCAAGCGCCCATGGCGTCAGAAAGGTACTGGCCGTGCTCGTGCCGGTACTATCCGCAGCCCAATCTGGCGTGGCGGCGGTACCACTTTCGCAGCTCGTCCACAGGATCACTCCCAGAAGCTGAACAAGAAGATGTATCGCGCAGCAATGCGTTCCATCCTTGCTGAGCTGGTGCGTACTGATCGTCTGGTCGTGGTTCAGGATTTCGCTGTTGAAACTCCGAAAACCAAAGATCTGCTGGGCAAGCTGAACAACATGAGTCTGACCGACGTTCTGATCGTGTCTGACGCTGTTGATCAGAACCTGTACCTGGCTGCTCGTAACCTGCCACACGTTGATGTACGTGACGTGCAAGGTTCCGATCCAGTTAGTCTGATCGCATACGACAAAGTGTTGATCACTGTGTCGGCCGTGAAGAAATTCGAGGAGCTGCTGGGATGAACCAGGAACGCGTATTTAAAGTTCTGCTTGGCCCGCACGTTTCCGAGAAGGCTACGGTTCTGGCAGACAAGAAAGGCCAGTTCGTTTTCAAGGTTGCTACTGATGCAACCAAGCTGGAAATCAAGAAGGCCGTCGAAAGCCTGTTCAGCGTGAAAGTGGAGCGCGTTACTACCCTGAACGTTCTGGGTAAGAGCAAGCGTACCGCTCGCGGTCTGGGCAAGCGTAATGACTGGAAGAAGGCAGTTATCTCCCTTCAGCCAGGCCAAGATCTCGATTTCAGCAGCAGTGCTGAGTAAGGAAGGGGTGCATCATGGCAATCGTTAAATGCAAACCGACTTCCCCTGGCCGCCGTTTTGTGGTCAAGGTGGTCAACCAGGAGCTGCATAAAGGCGCTCCTCACGCACCGCTGCTCGAGAAGAAGTCGAAGTCTGGTGGTCGTAACAACAATGGCCGTATTACCACTCGTCACGTTGGTGGTGGTCATAAGCAGCACTACCGTCTGGTCGACTTCCGTCGCAACGACAAAGATGGCATCGCTGCCACTGTCGAGCGTATCGAATACGATCCAAACCGTACTGCTCACATCGCTTTGCTGCTGTACGCAGACGGCGAGCGTCGCTACATCATCGCCCCTAAAGGCGTGAGCGCTGGTGACCAGCTGATCGCAGGTGCTCTGGCACCGATCAAGCCGGGCAACGCTCTGCAACTGCGTAACATTCCAGTTGGTAGCACCGTACACGGCATCGAACTGAAGCCAGGTAAAGGCGCGCAAATCGCTCGTTCCGCTGGTGCTTCGGCTCAGCTGATCGCTCGTGAAGGTGTCTACGTGACCCTGCGTCTGCGTTCTGGTGAGATGCGTAAAGTCCTGGCTGAATGCCGTGCGACCCTGGGCGAAGTCTCGAACTCCGAGCACAGCCTGCGTTCGCTGGGTAAAGCTGGTGCCAAACGCTGGCGTGGCGTTCGCCCAACCGTTCGTGGTGTTGCCATGAACCCGGTTGACCACCCACATGGTGGTGGTGAAGGTCGTACCTCTGGTGGTCGTCATCCGGTATCGCCATGGGGCTTCCCGACTAAGGGCGCGAAGACTCGTGGTAATAAGCGTACCGACAAAATGATCGTCCGTCGTCGCAAGTAAATAGAGGGATACGACAGTGCCACGTTCTCTGAAAAAAGGTCCTTTTATTGATCTTCACCTACTGAAGAAGATCGAAGTGGCGGCGGAAAAGAACGATCGCAAACCAGTTAAGACCTGGTCGCGCCGTTCCATGATCCTGCCACAAATGGTCGGTCTGACCATTGCTGTGCATAACGGTCGTCAACATGTTCCAGTTCTCGTGAACGAAGACATGGTCGGCCACAAACTGGGCGAGTTCGCCGGTACCCGTACATATCGCGGGCACGTGGCTGACAAGAAAGCCAAGCGTTAAGGGGTAAGGAACGATGGAAGTAGCCGCTAAGTTGTCGGGCGCTCGAATCTCCGCCCAGAAAGCCCGCTTGGTCGCCGACCAGATCCGCGGGAAGAAGGTGGGCGAAGCGCTCAACCTGTTGGCTTTCAGCAGTAAGAAAGCCGCCGAGATCATGAAGAAAGTGCTGGAGTCGGCCGTAGCCAACGCCGAGCATAACGAAGGCGCAGACGTTGATGACCTGAAGGTCTCCACCGTTTTCGTCAACGAAGGGCGTTCGCTGAAGCGCATCATGCCGCGTGCCAAAGGCCGTGCTGATCGCATCGTCAAGCGGTCTTGCCATATCACTGTCAAGGTTGCTGACAAGTAACGGAGTCGAAGAGATGGGTCAGAAAGTACATCCCATTGGCATTCGCCTGGGAATCGTCAAGGAGCACACCTCCGTCTGGTACGCAGACGGTCGGACTTATGCGGACTATTTGCTCGCAGATCTGAATGTGCGTGAGTACCTCCAAGACAAACTAAAAAGCGCGTCCGTAAGCCGTATCGATATCCATCGTCCGGCTCAAACTGCACGCATCACCATCCACACCGCTCGTCCCGGCATCGTGATCGGCAAGAAAGGTGAAGATGTTGAGAAACTGCGTCAGGACCTGACCAAGCAAATGGGTGTGCCTGTGCACATCAATATCGAAGAGATCCGCAAGCCGGAGCTCGACGGTATGCTGGTTGCCCAGAGCGTAGCTCAGCAGCTGGAGCGTCGTGTAATGTTCCGTCGCGCTATGAAGCGCGCAGTACAGAACGCCATGCGCATTGGTGCCAAAGGCATCAAAATCCAAGTGAGCGGTCGTCTCGGCGGTGCTGAAATCGCACGTACTGAATGGTATCGCGAAGGTCGTGTGCCACTGCACACCCTGCGTGCCGATATCGACTATGCCACCTACGAAGCTCACACCACTTACGGTGTGATCGGTGTGAAGGTTTGGATCTTCAAAGGCGAAGTAATTGGTGGTCGCCAAGAAGAGCTGAAGCCACAAGCACCTGCGCCTCGTAAAAAAGCTGCTAAGTAAGGGGTACGCCAAATGTTGCAACCAAAGCGTACGAAGTTCCGCAAGCAAATGACCGGCCACAACCGTGGTCTGGCATTGCGCGGTAGCAAAGTCAGCTTCGGCGAGTTCGCGCTGAAGTCTGTTGCTCGTGGTCGTCTCACCGCTCGTCAGATCGAGTCGGCACGTCGTGCCCTGACCCGTCACGTAAAGCGTGGCGGCAAGATCTGGATCCGTGTATTCCCGGACAAGCCTATTTCCAAGAAGCCACTCGAAGTTCGGATGGGTAAAGGTAAGGGTAACGTCGAATACTGGGTTGCCCAGATTCAGCCAGGCAAAGTCCTGTATGAAATCGAGGGTGTTTCTGAAGAGCTGGCGCGTGAGGCTTTCGCCCTGGCTGCTGCAAAGCTGCCGCTCGCCACCTCCTTTGTTAAACGGACGGTGATGTGATGAAAGCGAATGAACTTCGTGAAAAATCCGCACAGCAGCTGAACGAGCAACTGCTCGGCCTGCTGCGCGACCAGTTCAATCTGCGTATGCAGAAGGCAACTGGCCAGTTGGGGCAGTCTCATCTGCTCTCGCAAGTTAAACGTGACATCGCTCGCGTGAAGACTGTGCTCAACCAGCAGGCAGGTAAGTAATCATGGCTGAAGCCGAAAAAACTGTCCGTACGCTGACTGGCCGTGTTGTCAGCGACAAGATGGACAAGACCATCACCGTTCTGATCGAGCGTCGCGTTAAGCACCCTATCTACGGTAAATACGTTAAGCGTTCGACTAAGCTGCACGCGCACGACGAAACCAACCAGTGCCACATCGGCGACAAAGTCACTATTCGTGAAACTCGTCCGATGGCCAAGACCAAGTCTTGGGCTCTGGTTGATGTTCTCGAACGCGCTGTGGAAGTCTAAGGGCTAAGGGTCGGAGAAATTATATGATTCAGACTCAATCCATGCTCGATGTGGCCGATAACAGCGGCGCTCGCCGCGTTATGTGCATCAAGGTGCTGGGTGGCTCCCATCGTCGTTACGCTGGTATCGGTGACATCATCAAAGTTACCGTCAAGGAAGCAATTCCTCGCGGTAAGGTGAAGAAAGGTCAAGTGATGACTGCTGTTGTAGTCCGCACTCGCCATGGCGTCCGTCGTGCTGACGGCTCCATCATCCGCTTTGATGGCAACGCTGCTGTTCTGTTGAACAACAAGCAAGAGCCGATCGGCACCCGTATCTTTGGGCCAGTGACCCGTGAACTTCGTACTGAGAAGTTCATGAAGATCGTCTCGCTCGCCCCAGAAGTGCTGTAAGGAGATCCGACATGCAAAAGATTCGTCGTGACGACGAGATCATCGTGATCGCCGGCAAAGACAAGGGTAAGCGCGGTAAGGTGCTTAAGGTTCTCGCTGACAACCGTCTGGTTGTTGGTGGTCTGAACCTGGTTAAGCGTCATACCAAGCCTAACCCGATGTCGGGCGTACAGGGCGGTATCGTCGAGAAAGAAGCGCCACTGCACGCTTCCAACGTCGCCATTTTCAACGGCGAAACCAACAAGGCTGACCGCGTTGGTTTCAAAGTAGAAGACGGCAAAAAAATTCGTGTCTTCAAGTCGACCCAAAAAGCGGTTGATGCTTGAACACTGCTAGGTAGAAGACCATGGCACGACTACAAGAGATTTACCGGAAGGAAATCGCTCCGAAACTTAAGGATGAACTTAAGCTTTCGAACGTGATGGAAGTTCCGCGCGTTACCAAAATCACCCTGAACATGGGTCTGGGCGAAGCGATCGGCGACAAAAAAGTCATCGAGCACGCTGTTGCTGACCTGGAAAAGATCACCGGCCAGAAAGTCGTTGTGACCTACGCTCGGAAATCCATCGCTGGCTTCAAAGTCCGTGAAGGTTGGCCGATCGGCGTCAAAGTGACCCTGCGTCGTGAGCGTATGTACGAGTTCCTGGATCGTCTGCTGTCGATCTCCCTGCCTCGGGTTCGCGACTTCCGCGGCCTGAATGCCAAGTCCTTCGATGGTCGTGGCAACTACAGCATGGGCGTGAAAGAGCAGATCATCTTCCCGGAAATCGACTACGACAAGATCGATGCTCTCCGCGGTCTGGACATTACCCTGACCACCACTGCCAAGAACGATGATGAAGGCCGCGCTCTGCTGCGTGCTTTCAAATTCCCGTTCCGCAACTGATTGGAGTAGGAAAATGGCCAAGAAGAGCATGAAAAACCGTGAGCTGAAGCGTCAGCTCACCGTTGCCAAGTACGCCACCAAGCGTGCAGCGCTGAAAGCTATCATCGTCGATCTGAACGCAAGTCCAGAAGCACGTTGGGAAGCTACCGTAGCTCTGCAGAAGCAGCCACGTGACGCAAGCGCTTCGCGCATGCGTAACCGCTGCCGCCTGACTGGTCGTCCGCACGGCGTTTACCGCAAGTTCGGCCTCGGCCGTAACAAGCTGCGTGAAGCTGCAATGCGTGGTGACGTACCAGGTCTGGTTAAAGCCAGCTGGTAATAGCTATCAAAGTCGCGGTGCTCGGGGTCGCAAGATCCTGACCACCGGTGGCCTTGAACATGAATCAAGCCCCTTTTGGGGCTTGATTCATTTCTGGGGTGTGTCTAGAATGACCGGCTCGCCTGAGCCCGTGTTTTTTGCCCGGAATTTCTCGGCGACAAGCTGTAGCCGCAAGGCTCATTTTTTTTGTATCAGGAGCGTCTAGCCCATGAGTATGCAGGACCCGTTAGCGGACATGCTAACTCGAATCCGTAATGCCCAGATGGCTGAAAAGTCCGTCGTAAGCATGCCGTCTTCCACGCTGAAGGTGGCTGTAGCAAAAGTCCTGAAGGACGAAGGTTACATCGCGGGTTATCAGATCAGCAGCGAAACCAAGCCACTGCTGTCCATCGAGCTGAAATACTTCGAAGGCCGTCCGGTCATCGAGGAAGTGAAGCGCGTTAGCCGTCCAGGCCTGCGTCAGTACAAGTCCGTTGAAGATCTGCCGAAAGTTCGTGGCGGTCTCGGCGTGTCTATCGTCTCCACCAACAAAGGTGTGATGACTGATCGTGCTGCGCGCGCTGCCGGTGTCGGCGGCGAAGTTCTTTGCACTGTGTTCTAAGGGGGGATAAGCATGTCTCGCGTCGCTAAGAACCCCGTTAAGCTGCCAGCTGGTGTTGAAGTTAAATTCGCCGGCCAACAGCTTTCGGTGAAGGGTGCCAAGGGCACTCTCGAACTGAACGTACACTCGTCCGTTGAAATTGTTCAGGAAGCTGGTGAGCTGCGTTTCGCTGCTCGCAATGGCGACCAACAAACTCGCGCAATGGCCGGTACCACTCGTGCGTTGGTAAACAACATGGTCCAAGGCGTAAGCCAAGGCTTCGAGCGCAAGCTCCAGCTGGTCGGTGTTGGTTACAAAGCACAAGCAAAAGGCACAGTGCTGAACCTGGCCCTCGGCTTCTCGCACCCAGTGGACTACGAGCTGCCAGCAGGCATCACCGCTGAGACTCCTAGCCAGACCGATATCCTGATCAAGGGCATCGACAAGCAGCTGGTAGGTCAAGTGGCCGCTGAGATCCGCGACTTCCGTCCACCAGAGCCTTACAAAGGTAAAGGTGTGCGCTACGCGGACGAAGTCGTCCGTCGTAAAGAAGCCAAGAAGAAGTAGGGCATAGCAAATGACCGACAAAAAAGTTACTCGACTGCGTCGCGCTCGCAAAGCACGCCTGAAAATGCACGAACTCGAAGTCGTGCGTCTCTGCGTGTTCCGCTCTTCGCAGCACATCTACGCCCAGGTCATTTCGGCCGACGGCAACAAAGTCCTGGCAAGCGCCTCGACTTTGGATAAAGAACTGCGTGATGGCGCCACTGGCAACATCGACGCGGCCACTAAGGTTGGCCAGCTGGTCGCTACGCGTGCAAAAGCCGCTGGCGTCTCGCAGGTGGCTTTCGACCGCTCTGGCTTCAAGTACCACGGCCGCGTCAAGGCGCTGGCTGATGCTGCTCGTGAAGCTGGGCTGGAGTTCTAAGTTATGTCAAATAACGACCAAAAGCGCGACGAAGGCTACATCGAGAAGCTGGTTCAAGTTAACCGCGTAGCCAAAACCGTAAAAGGCGGCCGTATCTTCACTTTCACCGCGTTGACCGTGGTTGGTGATGGTAAAGGTCGCGTTGGCTTCGGCCGTGGCAAGTCGCGTGAAGTGCCTGCTGCGATCCAGAAGGCAATGGAAGCTGCTCGCCGCAACATGATCCAAGTTGACCTGAACGGCACCACTCTGCAGTACGCAATGAAGTCCGCTCACGGCGCTTCGAAGGTGTACATGCAGCCTGCTTCTGAAGGTACCGGTATCATCGCTGGCGGCGCTATGCGTGCTGTCCTCGAAGTTGCTGGCGTTCAGAACGTTCTGGCCAAGTGCTACGGCTCGACTAACCCAGTAAACGTGGTTCACGCCACTTTCAAGGGTTTGAAAGCAATGCAGTCCCCTGAATCCATTGCCGCCAAGCGTGGCAAAAGCGTCCAGGAGATCATCTGATCATGGCTACCGTTAAAGTAACGCTGATCAAAAGCATGACCGGCCGTATCCCTAACCACAAACTGTGCGTTAAGGGTCTGGGTCTGCGTCGCATCGGTCACACTGTAGAAGTCCAGGATACTCCCGAGAACCGCGGGATGATCAACAAGGCTTACTACATGCTGCGTGTCGAGGGTTAATCGATGAAACTCAATGATCTGAGTCCAGCGCCGGGTTCCCGTCGCGAAAAGCATCGTCCGGGCCGTGGTATCGGTAGTGGTTTGGGTAAGACTGGTGGCCGTGGTCACAAAGGTCAGACTTCCCGCTCCGGTGGCACCATTGCTCCAGGCTTTGAAGGCGGTCAACAGCCGCTGCATCGTCGCCTGCCGAAGTTCGGTTTCGTATCCCTGAAAGCCATGGATCGCGCAGAAGTGCGTCTGTCCGAGCTGGCTAAAGTGGAAGGCGACATCGTCACCGTGCAGTCCCTGAAAGATGCCAACGTGATTAACCAGAACGTACAGCGTGTGAAAATCATGCTGTCCGGCGAAGTTACTCGCGCTGTGACTATCAAGGGCATCGCAGCCACCAAAGGTGCGCGTGCGGCTATCGAAGCAGCTGGCGGCAAGTTCGAGGAATAAATGGCTAAGCAAGGTGCTCTCTCTGCGCTCGGCAAAGGCGGTATGTCTGAACTCTGGGCTCGTCTGCGTTTTCTGTTCTTGGCGATTATCGTCTACCGAATAGGCGCACACATCCCGGTTCCAGGTATCAACCCTGACCGACTCGCAGACCTGTTTCGACAGAATGAGGGGACCATTCTTAGCTTGTTCAACATGTTTTCCGGCGGCGCGCTGGAGCGGATGAGCATCTTTGCACTGGGGATCATGCCGTACATCTCGGCATCGATCATCATGCAGCTGATGACTGCCGTCAGCCCGCAGCTGGAGCAGTTGAAGAAGGAAGGTGAAGCTGGCCGTCGCAAGATCAGCCAGTACACCCGCTACGGCACTGTCGTCCTAGCTCTTGTTCAGGCCATCGGCATGTCCGTTGGCCTGGCGGGGCAGGGCGTTGCGTTCACTGGTGACTTTGGCTTCCATTTCGTCGCGGTATCCACTTTTGTGGCTGGTGCGATGTTCATGATGTGGCTGGGTGAGCAGATTACTGAGCGTGGTGTTGGCAACGGTATCTCGATGTTGATTTTCGCAGGTATCGTCGCCGGTCTTCCGAGAGCGATCGGGCAGTCTTTCGAGTCTGCGCGTCAGGGTGATATCAACATTTTTGCCCTGGTTGCCATCGGTTTGCTGGCAGTAGCGATTATCGGTTTTGTGGTGTTCATTGAGCGTGGTCAGCGTCGTATTGCTGTTCACTATGCCAAGCGTCAGCAGGGCCGCAAGGTGTTTGCTGCGCAGACTAGCCACTTGCCGCTGAAAGTGAATATGGCAGGCGTAATTCCTGCTATTTTCGCGAGCAGCATTTTGCTGTTCCCGGCTTCGTTGGGTGCCTGGTTCGGTCAGTCTGAAGGTATGGGCTGGTTGCAGGACATCTCGCAGTCGATCGCTCCTGGTCAGCCGTTGAATATTCTGCTGTTTAGTGCAGGGATTATTTTCTTCTGCTTCTTCTATACGGCGTTGATGTTCAATCCGAAAGACGTAGCGGAAAACCTGAAGAAGTCCGGTGCCTTTATTCCGGGCATCCGTCCAGGTGAGCAGTCTGCGCGCTACATTGATGGCGTTCTGACCCGCTTGACCATGTTCGGTGCTCTATATATGACGGCCGTCTGCCTGTTGCCCCAGTTCCTGGTGGTTGCAGCAAACGTTCCGTTCTACCTTGGCGGGACCTCGTTGCTGATCGTGGTCGTGGTTGTTATGGACTTTATGTCGCAAGTACAATCGCACCTCGTTTCGCACCAGTACGAATCCCTGATGAAGAAAGCCAACCTGAAGGGTTACGGCAGCGGCATGCTGCGCTGACCCATAAGGTTCGAGGAGTTGGTGATGAAAGTTCGTGCATCGGTGAAAAAGCTGTGCCGTAACTGCAAGATTATTCGCCGCGAAGGTGTTGTTCGAGTAATTTGCAGCGCGGAACCGCGTCACAAACAGCGCCAAGGCTGAGTGTGATTGTGCTTCAAGCCCAGCAGCTAGTGCGCTGCTGGGTTGATTATTTGTTATTACAGCGATATTATCTCGCGCCCTATTTCTTGGCTTCCGGGGCGTAGGTAGCTGTCAATTGGAGTCCCACTGAATGGCCCGTATTGCAGGCGTTAACATTCCAGATAACAAGCATACTGTTATCTCGCTGACCTACATCTATGGTGTTGGTCGCACGACTGCGCAGAAAATCTGTGCAGAGACTGGGGTCAACCCAGCCGCAAAGATCAAGGATCTGAGCGACGAGCAAATTGAACAGCTGCGTGGCGAAGTGGCGAAGTTCACCACTGAAGGTGACCTGCGTCGCGAAATCAACATGAAAATCAAACGCTTGATGGATCTGGGCTGCTACCGCGGTCTGCGCCATCGTCGTGGTCTGCCAGTACGCGGTCAGCGTACCAAGACCAACGCGCGTACTCGCAAAGGTCCGCGTAAGCCGATCCGCAAGTAATCGCACCAGCGAATCGACAGGAATTTAGTCATGGCAAAACCTGCTGCTCGTCCTCGTAAAAAGATTAAAAAGACAGTGGTTGATGGCATCGCCCACATCCACGCGTCTTTCAACAACACCATCGTGACCATCACCGACCGTCAAGGTAACGCTCTTTCCTGGGCAACCTCCGGTGGTTCGGGTTTCCGCGGTTCCCGCAAGTCCACCCCGTTCGCTGCTCAAGTAGCTGCTGAGCGTGCTGGTCAAGCTGCGCTGGAATATGGCCTGAAAAACCTCGACGTTAACGTCAAGGGCCCAGGTCCAGGTCGTGAATCCGCAGTCCGCGCTTTGAACGGCTGTGGCTACAAGATCGCCAGCATCACCGACGTGACGCCAATCCCGCATAACGGGTGCCGTCCGCCGAAGAAGCGCCGCGTGTAATCCAGGAGATTGTAAAGAATGGCTCGTTACATTGGTCCAAAATGCAAACTGGCTCGTCGCGAAGGCACCGATCTCTTCCTGAAGAGCGGCGTGCGCGCTATCGAATCCAAGTGCAACATCGAAGCAGCACCTGGTATCCACGGCCAGCGCCGCGGTCGCCAGTCCGACTACGGCACCCAACTGCGTGAAAAGCAGAAGGTCCGTCGTATCTACGGCGTTCTCGAGCGTCAATTCAGCGGCTACTACAAAGAAGCTGCTGGCAAGAAAGGTGCAACCGGTGAAAACCTGCTGCAACTGCTCGAATGCCGTCTGGACAACGTTGTATACCGTATGGGCTTCGGTTCGACTCGTGCCGAATCCCGTCAGCTGGTATCGCACAAGTCGATCAGCGTAAACGGTCAGACCGTTAACGTTCCGTCCTACCAGGTTCGTGCTGGTGACGTGGTTGCTGTTCGCGAGAAAGCAAAAAACCAACTTCGCATTGTCCAAGCTCTCGATCTGTGTGCCCAACGTGGCCGCGTAGAATGGGTAGAAGTAGACACTGAGAAGAAGTCGGGCGTTTTCAAGAACGTTCCAGCTCGCAGTGATCTGTCCGCCGACATCAACGAAAGCCTGATTGTCGAGCTCTACTCCAAGTAAGGGCTAGAAAATAGGTGCATCCATGCAGATTTCGGTAAATGAGTTCCTGACACCCCGCCATATTGATGTGCAGGTTGTCAGTCCAACCCGCGCCAAGATCACCCTCGAGCCTCTCGAGCGTGGTTTTGGCCACACCCTGGGCAACGCGCTGCGCCGCATCCTGTTGTCCTCAATGCCCGGCTGTGCAGTAGTCGAGGCCGAGATTGACGGTGTGCTCCACGAGTACAGCGCCATCGAAGGTGTACAGGAAGACGTAATTGAAATCCTGTTGAACCTTAAAGGTCTGGCTATCAAGCTGCACGGCCGTGACGAAGTTACGCTGACCTTGTCGAAGAAGGGTTCGGGGGTGGTTACCGCTGCCGATATTCAGCTGGATCATGATGTCGAGATCGTTAACCCCGATCACGTAATCGCTAACCTGGCGTCTAACGGCGCCCTGAACATGAAGCTCGTAGTAGCTCGTGGTCGTGGTTATGAACCGGCAGACTCGCGTCAGAGCGATGAAGACGAAAGCCGCAGCATCGGTCGCTTGCAGCTCGACTCTTCGTTCAGCCCGGTTCGCCGTATCGCATACGTGGTGGAAAACGCCCGTGTCGAGCAGCGTACCAACCTGGACAAGCTGGTTATTGATCTGGAAACCAACGGTACTCTGGATCCTGAAGAGGCTATCCGCCGTGCTGCAACCATCCTGCAACAGCAGTTGGCTGCGTTCGTCGACCTCAAGGGTGACAGTGAGCCAGTGGTAATCGAGCAGGAAGACGAGATCGATCCGATCCTGCTTCGCCCGGTTGACGATCTGGAACTGACTGTACGTTCGGCTAACTGCCTTAAGGCGGAAAACATTTACTACATCGGCGACCTGATTCAGCGTACCGAAGTAGAACTGTTGAAGACTCCGAACCTTGGCAAGAAATCCTTGACCGAAATCAAGGACGTTCTGGCCTCCCGCGGTCTGTCCCTCGGCATGCGCCTCGACAACTGGCCGCCTGCAAGTCTTAAGAAGGACGACAAGGCGACTGCCTGATCGTCGTAATCACCGAACGTAGTGTTTGGTAAGGAATGAACCATGCGTCATCGTAAAAGTGGTCGTCACCTGAGCCGCACCAGCTCGCACCGCAAGGCCATGTTCCAAAACATGGCGGTGTCGCTGTTCGAGCACGAGCTGATCAAAACTACACTGCCGAAAGCTAAAGAACTGCGCCGCGTTGCTGAGCCGCTGATCACTTTGGCCAAGACAGACAGCCTGGCTAACCGCCGTCTGGCTTTCGACCGTACTCGTTCGAAAGCTATCGTTGGTAAGCTCTTCAACGACCTGGGCAAGCGTTACGCTACCCGTGAGGGTGGCTACCTGCGCATCCTCAAGTGCGGTTTCCGCGCTGGCGACAACGCGCCTATGGCGTACGTCGAGTTGGTTGATCGTGCTGTCGGCGGTGAAGCTGTATCCGCTGAGTAAGACGTCAAATACAAAAAACCGGGCCTAGTGCCCGGTTTTTTGTGTCTGCTGTATTAGAAAAAATCTATCGATAGTAATCATTTAATGAATTTGATGCTGTCATCTTGATGGTCGATACTCCTCGTCAGCCGATTAGCCGGCAGTTCCAAGACTGACAGAGGAAGATTGAGCATGAGCCAAAACAAAACGCTTACCACCGCAAGTGGCGCTCCAGTCGCCGATAACCAGAATTCCCGTTCTGCTGGCCCTCGTGGCCCGCTGCTGCTCGATGATTTTCATCTGATCGAGAAGCTGGCCCACTTCAACCGTGAAAACATTCCTGAGCGTCGTGTACACGCCAAGGGCTCGGGTGCTTACGGTACCTTCACCGTGACCCGTGACATCACCGAATACACCAGCGCCAAGCTTTTCGAGTCCGTGGGCAAGCAAACCCCTACCTTCCTGCGTTTCTCGACTGTGGGCGGCGAACGTGGTTCGGCTGATACCGAGCGCGACCCACGCGGTTTTGCCCTGAAGTTCTATACCGAAGAAGGTAACTGGGACATCGTCGGCAACAACACGCCTGTGTTCTTCATTCGTGACCCGTTGAAGTTTCCCGACTTTATCCACACCCAGAAGCGTCTGCCGCAGAGCAACCTGAAGAGCGGCCAGGCGATGTGGGACTTCTGGTCGCACTCGCCCGAGGCGCTGCACCAGGTCACCATCCTGTTCTCGGATCGCGGGATTCCGGACGGTTATCGTCATATGCACGGCTTTGGTAGCCACACCTACAGCCTGATCAACGCCAAGGGCGAGCGTCACTGGGTGAAGTGGCACTACAAGACCAAGCAGGGCATCAAGAACCTGGCCCCGGCCGAGGCTGCCCGCCTGGCGGGTACCGATCCGGATTACGCCCAGCGTGACCTGTTCAGCGCGATCGAGCGCGGCGACTTCCCGAAATGGAGCGTGTGCATTCAGATCATGACCGAAGCCGAGGCGGCCGCTCACTACGAGAACCCGTTCGACGTGACCAAGACCTGGTCGCAGAAAGAGTTCCCGCTGATCGAAGTCGGTGAGCTGGAGTTGAACCGCAACCCGCTGAACTACTTCGCTGAAGTCGAGCAGGCTGCCTTTGGTCCTAGCAACATGGTTCCAGGCGTCGGCCTGTCGCCGGACCGCATGCTGCAAGGCCGCGTATTCGCTTACGCCGATGCTCATCGCTATCGTGTTGGCACCAACCACCAGCAACTGCCGGTCAACGCCCCACGCAGCCCGGTGCACAGCTACCAGCGTGATGGTTCCATGGCCTTTGGCAGCAATGGTGGCGCGGCGCCGAACTATGAGCCGAACAGCTATGCCGACGCGCCTAAGCAGGCTCCTCGCTACGCGGAGCCGGCCCTGGCACTCAGTGGTGCGGCCGATCGTTACGATCACCGTGAGGACACCGACTACTACAGCCATGCAGGCGCCCTGTTCCGCCTGATGAACGATCAGCAGCAAGCCCTGTTGATCAACAACATCGCCGGCGCAATGGCGGGTGTCAGTTCGGATGTGGTCCAGCGTCAGCTGCAGCATTTCTTCAAGGCCGACCCGGCTTATGGAGAAGGTATCGCAAAGGCGTTGGGCGTACAGCTTAACTAAGTCTAAACGAGAAGCAGAACCGCCCTCATTTGGGCGGTTTTTGCGTTTTTTCGGCTACTTTTCTCTGAAAATCTTCACTTTGTTAGCGTTTTTACAGTGACCTGCAAGTCAGCTTGGTTCAAAATACAGACTTTCAAGCAGGGAGATGTAGGGCGATGCAAGGTCACCCGGACGTAATCGATTACCTCAACACGTTGCTGACGGGCGAGCTGGCAGCACGTGACCAATATTTCATCCATTCGCGTATGTACGAGGACTGGGGCTTCAGCAAGCTCTACGAGCGCATCAATCACGAGATGGAAGAAGAGACTCAACACGCCGATGCATTGATGCGTCGCATCCTGATGCTTGAGGGCACGCCGCGCATGCGCCCTGACGATCTGGATATCGGCACCACCGTGCCGGACATGTTCGCCGCCGACCTGCGCCTGGAGTACAAGGTCCGCGCCGCGCTGTGCAAGGGCATCGAACTGTGCGAGAAGCACAAGGACTATGTCAGCCGCGACATCCTGCGTGTGCAGTTGGCCGATACCGAAGAAGACCACACCTACTGGCTGGAAAAGCAGTTGGGCCTGATCAAGTCGATCGGTCTGGAAAACTACCTGCAATCGCAGTTCTGATGCGTTCGCCAGCGCGTGGCGCTGGATCGCGAGCAAGCTCGCTCCTACAGGCAAATGTGGGATCCTGACGGGCACAAAAAAGCCCCTGCCATTTCACAATGGCAGGGGCTTTTTCATTGGGCTCAGGCCCGGTCGCGGGTCAGCAGTGGCTTGAGGTAGTAACCGGTGTGGGATTGCGGCATTTCCGCCAATTGCTCCGGTGTACCCACGGCAATGATCTGCCCGCCCTTGGAACCGCCTTCTGGCCCCAGGTCCACCAGCCAGTCGGCGGTCTTGATCACGTCCAGGTTGTGCTCGATCACCACCACGGTGTTGCCGTGGTCGCGCAGGCGATGCAGAACGTCCAGCAGCTGCTGGATATCGGCGAAGTGCAGACCGGTGGTCGGTTCGTCGAGGATGTAGAGGGTCTTGCCGGTGTCACGCTTGGACAGCTCGCGAGACAGCTTGACCCGCTGCGCTTCACCGCCGGACAGAGTCGTTGCCGACTGCCCCAGCTTGATATAGGACAGCCCCACGTCCATCAGCGTCTGCAGCTTGCGCGCCAGCGCCGGCACCGGGTCGAAGAACTCCCGCGCTTCCTCGATGGTCATTTCCAGGACCTCGTGGATGCTCTTGCCCTTGTATTTGATCTCAAGGGTTTCGCGGTTGTAGCGCTTGCTCTTGCACACATCGCACGGCACGTAGATATCCGGCAGGAAGTGCATTTCCACCTTGATCAGGCCGTCGCCCTGGCAGGCTTCGCAGCGTCCGCCCTTGACGTTGAAGGAGAAGCGGCCCGGGCCGTAGCCGCGCGAGCGCGATTCGGGAACCCCGGCAAACAGTTCGCGGATCGGCGTGAACAGCCCGGTGTAGGTCGCCGGGTTGGAGCGCGGTGTGCGGCCGATCGGGCTCTGATCGATATCCACCACCTTGTCCAGATGCTGCAGGCCGTTGATGCTGTCGTGCGTGGCGGCTTCCAGCGTGGTTGCGCCGTTCAGGGCCGTGGCGCTGAGGGGGAACAGGGTGTTGTTGATCAGGGTCGACTTGCCCGAGCCGGAGACACCGGTCACGCAGGTCAGCAGGCCGATCGGAATCTCCAGGTCGACGTTGCGCAAGTTGTTGCCGCGGGCGCCCTTGAGGGACAGCGAAAGCTTCTTGTTGCGCGGCGTACGCTTGGCCGGCACAGCAATCTTCACCCGCCCGGACAGGTACTTGCCGGTCAGCGAGTCGGGGTGGGACATCACCTCGTCGGGAGTGCCCTCGGCGACGATCTGTCCGCCATGCACGCCGGCGCCCGGGCCGATGTCCACCACATAGTCGGCCAGGCGGATGGCATCCTCGTCGTGTTCGACCACGATCACCGTGTTGCCGATATCCCGCAGGTGTTTCAGGGTGCCCAACAGGCGGTCGTTGTCGCGCTGGTGCAGGCCAATGGAGGGTTCGTCGAGGATGTACATCACCCCCACCAGGCCGGCGCCGATCTGGCTGGCCAGGCGGATTCGCTGGGCCTCGCCGCCGGACAGGGTGTCGGCGCTGCGATCCAGGGTCAGGTAGTCCAGGCCGACGTTGACCAGGAACTGCAGGCGCTCGCGGATCTCCTTGAGGATCTTGTCGGCGATCTCGCCACGGCGTCCGGTCAGCGACAAGGTGCCGAAGTAATCGGTGGCATCGCCGATCGGCAGGCTGGTGACGGCCGGTAGGGTCTTCTCGCCGACCCACACGTGGCGCGCTTCGCGACGCAGGCGGGTGCCGCGGCAGTCCGGGCATGGCTGGGTGCTGAGGAACTTGGCCAGCTCCTCGCGCACGGTGGCCGACTCGGTCTCGCGGTAGCGACGTTCCAGGTTCGGCACTATGCCTTCGAACGGGTGGGAGCGTTTGACGATATCGCCACGATCGTTGAGGTACTTGAAGTCGACGTTCTGTGTGCCGCTGCCGTTGAGGATGACCTTCTGCTGGTCGGCCGGCAGCTGGTTGAACGGCACTTCCAGGCTGAAGCCGTAATGCGACGCCAGCGAGCCGAGCATCTGGAAGTAATAGACGTTGCGCCTGTCCCAGCCGCGAATCGCCCCTTCGGCCAGGGTCAGCTCGCCATTGACCAGGCGCTTGATGTCGAAGAACTGCTTGACCCCCAGGCCGTCGCAGGTCGGGCAGGCGCCGGCCGGGTTGTTGAAGGAGAACAGCTTGGGTTCCAGTTCGCTGATGGCGTGGCCGCAGATCGGGCAGGCGAAGCGCGCGGAGAAGATGATTTCTTCGCCGGGTTCGTCGTCCATCGGCGCCACCAGGGCAATACCGTCGGCCAGCTTCAGCGCGGTCTCGAACGACTCGGCCAGACGCTGCTGCAGGTCGCCGCGGACCTTGAAGCGGTCGACCACCACATCGATCGAATGCTTCTTCTGTTTATCCAGCTTCGGCAGCTCATCCAGCTCGTAGAGCTTGCCGTTGACCCGGGCGCGGACGAAGCCCTGGGCGCGCAGTTCCTCGAAGACCGACAGGTGCTCGCCCTTGCGCTCGCGAATCACCGGCGCCAGCAGCATCAGCTTGCTGCCTTCCGGCTGGGCCAGCACCAGGTCGACCATCTGGCTGACGGTCTGGGCTTCCAGCGGGATGTCGTGGTCCGGGCAGCGTGGCGTACCCACGCGTGCATACAGCAGGCGCAGGTAGTCGTAGATCTCGGTGATGGTGCCGACGGTGGAGCGCGGGTTGTGCGAGGTGGATTTCTGCTCGATGGAAATCGCCGGCGACAAACCTTCGATGGTGTCGACGTCGGGTTTTTCCATCATCGACAGGAATTGCCGGGCATAGGCCGACAGCGACTCGACATAACGGCGCTGGCCTTCGGCGTACAACGTATCGAACGCCAGAGACGATTTGCCGGATCCGGACAGGCCGGTGATGACGATCAGTTTGTCCCGTGGCAGGGTCAGGTCGATGTTCTTCAGGTTGTGGGTTCGGGCCCCACGAATCAGGATCTTGTCCAAAGTGGCCTCGCTCGGCGGGCGTCGAAAACGTAGGAGTATAAGGGCAAATACTGGATGGATGCACACTATCAAATGAGGTCTGTGCAGCCGTAGATGAAACCTGCGCGGCAAAGCGTCGCCATATACCCCGTCAATCGATCGGACTGGTAGAATCGCCGCCGGTTCACACGAGGTTTTTCCATGCATGATCCCCACAGCGAACGCATGAGTGGCGCCGAGACCCGCGCGGCAAGCGGTCTGGCCCTGGTGTTCGCCTTCCGTATGCTTGGCATGTTCATGGTGTTGCCGGTCCTGGCGACCTATGGGATGGATCTGGCAGGAGCGACCCCGGCCCTGATCGGGTTGGCGATCGGCGCTTACGGCCTGACCCAGGCGATTTTCCAGATCCCGTTCGGGATCATTTCCGACCGTATCGGCCGTCGTCCGGTGATTTACCTGGGGTTGATCGTCTTTGCCCTGGGCAGTGTGCTGGCGGCCAACGCCGATTCGATCTGGGGCGTGATCGCCGGGCGCATCCTGCAGGGCGCCGGGGCGATTTCCGCGGCGGTCATGGCGCTGTTGTCGGACCTGACCCGCGAGCAGCACCGCACCAAAGCCATGGCCATGATCGGCATGACCATAGGCTTGTCCTTTGCCGTGGCCATGGTAGCCGGCCCGCTGCTGACCCGCGCTTTCGGTTTGTCCGGGCTGTTCTTCGCCACCGGCGGCATGGCGCTGCTGGGCATTTTCATCGTCGCCTTCATGGTGCCGCACTCGACCGGCCCGTTGCAGCACCGTGAATCCGGGGTCGCGCGCCAGGCCCTGTTGCCGACGCTCAAGCATCCGGACCTGCTGCGCCTGGATCTTGGTATCTTCGTGTTGCACGCGATGCTGATGTCGAGCTTCGTCGCCTTGCCGCTGGCCTTGGTGGAAAAGGCCGGCTTGCCCAAGGAACAGCACTGGTGGGTCTACCTCACCGCACTGTTGATCTCCTTCTTCGCCATGATCCCGTTCATCATCTACGGCGAGAAGAAACGCAAAATGAAACGAGTTCTGCTGGGCGCGGTCAGTACGCTGCTGCTCACCGAGCTATTCTTCTGGGAGTTCGGCGACAGCCTGCAGGCGCTGGTGATCGGCACGGTGGTGTTCTTCACCGCGTTCAACCTGCTGGAAGCTTCGCTGCCGTCGCTGATCAGCAAGGTTTCACCGGCCGGCGGCAAGGGCACGGCCATGGGGGTCTATTCCACCAGCCAGTTCCTCGGTTCGGCGCTGGGTGGCATTCTCGGTGGCTGGTTGTTCCAGCATGGCGGTTTGTCGGTTGTATTCCTGGGGTGTGCAGGACTTGCTGCCCTGTGGTTGGCCTTTGCTGTTACCATGCGCGAACCACCTTACGTGACGAGCCTGCGCTTGCCGTTATCGCCCGAAGCGATCCGCGAAGCCGGTCTGGTCGAGCGCCTGAAGGCCGTTGTTGGGGTAACAGATGCAGTGATGGTGGCCGAAGAAGCCGCCATTTACATCAAATTGGACACCGAATTATTGGATCGCGCGACCCTCGAGCAGCTGGTCAACCCAGCCCGATCGGCGTGCGAAGCCTAGGAGAACGTTATGGCCCGTGGGGTTAACAAAGTCATATTGGTCGGCACTTGCGGCCAGGATCCTGAAGTTCGCTACCTGCCTAACGGTAACGCCGTGACCAACCTGAGTCTGGCCACCAGCGAACAATGGACCGACAAGCAGACCGGTCAGAAAGTCGAGAAGACCGAATGGCACCGTGTGTCGATGTTTGGCAAGGTCGCGGAAATCGCCGGCGAGTACCTGCGTAAAGGTTCGCAGGTCTACATCGAAGGCAAGCTGCAGACCCGCGAGTGGGAAAAAGACGGCATCAAGCGTTACACCACTGAAATCATCGTCGACATGCAGGGCACCATGCAGCTGCTGGGCGGCCGTCCACAGGGCGACCAGGGCCAGGGCATGGGCAACTCCGCGCCACGTCCGCAGCAGTCGCGTCCGCAGCCTTCGCAGGCGCCACAGCGCGAATCGCGTCCAGCGCCTCAGCAGTCCTCGCCGCAGCCGGCGCAGAACTTCGACGACAGCTTCGATGACGATATCCCGTTCTAAGGCCAGCCTTGGACCGCGGTTCGAACAAAGCCTTTGGTGTGTATGCACCAAAGGCTTTTTTGTGGCTGTATTTCAGCCAGGAAGCAGGAACGCTGGTGGGTGTATCGAATGCCAGGGCGTCCGGGCTTCATAGGCGCGGGCAAGGCCGATGGCGATATGTTCCTGGTTTCGCTTGCAGACGAATTGCAGCGAGCAAGGACGGTTGTCTGCTGTAAAACCCGCAGGGACGGCAATTGCGCACAGGCCCAGAAAGTTGACGAAGCGAGTGAAGTGATTGGGAGGCGCAAGGTGCTCGATATCGTCCACGGCGCAGGCGGGCATTTGTGTCGTGGGCAGGACTATGGCTTCGACCTGATCATAGATGCGCTCGAACAGGCTACGCAGCCTGGCCATTTCCTGCAGGGCATTAAGGTACTCCGCCTGGGAGATCCCGGCGCCACGTGACAGTCGCGCCCGCACCGACTCGCCCAGGCCACTTTGAGCCTCGGCATGCAGCGTTCTGTAGTTGGCCAAGGCCTCATAAAAAGTGATCAGGGAGTTTTTCCTCAGGTACTCCTCCAGGGGCATGGGGAATTCTCCGGCCCGGGTCTGGATGCCGGCGTCCCGCAGCACTGCAACGGCGGTGTCGTAGCAGGCCAGGACGTCGGCAGAGACCCATGAACGCTCGTGCAACGGCAAGGTGGCCACGCGATATCGGCTGAGCGCCACCTGTCCGAAGCCTTCGACATTGTCTGCAAGGCATTGGCGTGGGGGCTCGTCGAGCAGATGAGCATAGAGCAGCGATGCATCTTCGACGGATCTGGCAAGGACGCCCACCGAATCGAGCGTCTGGCTCAGAGGAACGACATCGGTCATTTCGATCTGGCCGTGGCTGGGCTTGAGGCCGACAATGCCGCACCAGGAGGCGGGAATACGCACTGAACCGCCGGTATCGGTGCCCAAGGCCCAGGGGGTCAGCCCGGTGGCTACGGCTACCGCCGATCCACTGCTGGATCCGCCGGGTGCCAATTCGGTCTGGCGGCTCCACGGATTGCGTGGAGTCGCGAAATGCTCGTTGACGCCAAAGGCGCCAAGGCCGAATTCGACGGTATGGGTCTTGCCCAGGATGACTATGCCTTTGCTCAACAGCCGCTCGACAACCGTCGAAGTCGTTTGTGCTCGACGCTGCTTCCAGCACAAGGAGCCCGCCGTCGTAAGCTCACCTTTCACATGGAACAAGTCTTTCAGGGCAATGGGCATGCCGTGCAGCGAACTTGATGCCTGGCCACTGCTTATGGCCTTGCAGGCCCTGTGTGCCGCTGCACGGGCCTGGCATTCATAGATATCGACAAAGGCGTTCGATGAGGTGCGAGTGTCGAGGATGCGTTCCAGGAACGCCTCGGTCACTTCGACCGGCGACAGATCCCGGGCCTGGATCAGCGTCATCAGTTCAACGGCGGTCAGTCGGGTGATCAGGGGCGTCACTCCGCCTTCTCCGGCTCAGGCAGCTCGGCATAGTCGTTGCGCCCGTCGCTGACAAACATGATCGACATGACCAGGATCGACAGCGTCGCGATGACGATCGTCAGTACGGCCAGTTTCATATGTCTCAGAAAAAACTCGGTGTCGTTGATGAAATGCCCGAACACCGCGACTCCAAATGCAGAACCTATTTGCCCGGTTGCTCTGGAAAAGCCCGCGGCGATGCCGGTGTATATCTTCGGCGTGCTTTGCATGAATACCGAGGTGGACATGGGGGCCCCAAGTCCTCCTCCGAATCCGATCAATATCAGGGGGATGAGCAACCAGGGGTAGTGCGTGGAGTATTGAGGCAACAGTAATCCACAAAATCCGATCAGGCGGATGAAAGCCCCGGCGATCATCAACTGGCGCGGCGGGAATCGGTCCACCCAGCGTCCGGATACCTTGTTGCCGACTATCACGCAGAGGGACAGGGGCAGCAGGGCAAGCCCGGTTTCGAGCGCGCTGTAGTGCAGGTAGTCCTGGAAGTAGAACGTGAGGATGAACAGGGTGCCGAAGAACGAAAAGGCCCCGGCAAAAAAGATGTAGGCGATGGTGCTGACGTTGGTATTCCTGAACAGCGTCAGGGGCAGCATCGGATGAGGCCCACGGACCTCGATCAGGACAAAGGCGATCAGCGACACCGCACAGGTCAGTACGCCCAGCAGCAGATAAACGGAGTCCGTGTTTAACCGGGGATACTCGATCAGTATCGCGATGAGACTCAGCAGCATCAGCGTGACAGTGAACTGTCCTTTCAGATCGAGGTGTTTTTCCTTATGGGGTGCTATCGGGGTCTCGATTCGAGAGGTCAGCCAGACACCAAGCAGGCCGACGGGAATGTTGACCAGAAAGATCGAGCGCCATGACAGGTATTGAGTCAGGAGCCCGCCTATCAAGGGTCCCATGACCAGCGCGATCCCCCCCCAACTGGACCAGCTGGCGATGGCTTTTGCCCGTGCGGAACTCTCTGTGTAGGTATGGGTGATCAGCGCCAGCGAGCTGGGCACCAGCAACGCCGCGCCAATCCCCTGGCAGGCCCGCCCAGCCAGCAGTTGCGCCGCGCTGGCGCTCAGACCGCATAGCAGGGAGGCGGCGACAAACAACAGCAGGCCGGCCATATAGACGGTTTTCGCGCTGAGGCGGTCGCACAGGGCGCCCCCCGACAGCAGCAGGCTGGCGAAAATCACCAGGTAGACGTTGACCACCCATTGCAGCGTATCGGTGCCGATGGCCAGTCCGTTTCTGATCGCTGGCAGGGCGACATTGACGATAGAGGAGTCGAGAAGGACCAATATGTAGCTGATATTGGCCGCCAGTAGCACGAGACGCTGGTTCTTGTCGGTATTCATCATGGCTCGATGTCGTCGGGTTACCGGCGCCAGGGACTGGCGCCAGGAAGGATCAGCGGGCGCCGAGTGTCGCGATATCTTTTCGGTAATGCATGCCATCGAAGTGGATCTTGCGTGCCACCGCGTAAATACGTTCCCGGGCCGCTTCAAGAGTGTCTGCCGAGGCGCTCAGCGAGATGATTCGTCCACCCTTGGTCACCAGTTGCCCCTGCGCGCTCGATACGGCGGCATGAAAGATCTTGGCCTCCTGCTCTCCCGAAGGAAGCGAGATGACGTCGCCGGTGCGTTTGACTCCCGGATAACCGGCGGAGCTGATTTGCAGGGCTACTGCGCATTTGGCGTTCCAGCGGACCTCTGCCTGGTGCAGCCGTCTTGCCAATGCCAGTTCGAGCAGCGGGCCCAGTTCACTGTCCATGCGCTCGAGCATCGTGAACAGTTCCGGGTTGCCGAGGCGGCAGTTGATTTCCAGCAGATGGACTTCCTGCTCCGGGTCGATCATCACGCCGAAGTACAGGAAGCCCAGGTAGTCGATTGCCTCCTCCTTGATGGCCCTGATCGTCGGTTCGACGAGACGGTCGATGATCTTCTGCGACAGCGCCTGGGAAATGACCGGTGAGTACGCCCCCATCCCTCCGGTATTGGGGCCCTCGTCGTTATCGCGCAGCCTTTTGTAGTCGCGGCTTTCGACCATGGGGACGTAGTGGCTGCCATCGAACAGGACGGTAAAGCTGACTTCCTCGCCCACCAGGAAGTCTTCAACGATGATCGGGCCTCCATAGGTGGTGAACATGTGTTCGATCGTCTCGTCGACGGCCTGCCATTCATGAGCGATCACCACGCCCAGGCCACCGTTGGCCATGCCATCGACCTTCAGGACAAGGGGCAGGGAGCGTGTGTGGGCGTATTGTCGGGCGCTGAGAGCGTCTGCGAACACTTTGAAACCAGGCGTAGGGATCTGGTGTCGCTGCATGAACTGCTTGGAGTACTCCTTCGACCATTCAAGTTTCGAGGCTTCTCGGGTAGGCGCCAGGACCTTCAGGCCGCGCTCTTGAAAATAGTCCACGATACCCGCAGCCAGTGCCTGGGTCGGGGTGATCAAGGTGTAGTCCACGTCGTACTGTGCCGCGGCGTTCGCCAGGCCAGGTATGTCGGTGGTCTCCACCTCCAGATTCTCGACTTTCGGTTCGTCCGCGGTACCCGGGCTGCCGGGGGCCACATACACTTTCTCGACCTGATCGGACTGGATCAGCTTCCACGCCAGTGCATGTGCGCCCGAGCTGCAACCTACGATTAGCACTTTCATATAACGCTCCCTGTGTATGGAAGAAGACAATCAACTCGTCAGTTTCGCGGACTCCCACAGGACTGAACCGTTCAGCCAGTCGTGGAAGCTGTCGATGCGCTCCAGCAGTTGCTCATCGCTGTCGCCGACCAGAATCGCGCTAAGCACATCGTCGGTGTAGGTTTGGGCAGGCTGGTAGGCCGATCCTTCGATGCCGGTGATACATAGGGTGCTGACCCAGTCGAAGGGTAGGGATGCAGGGATCTTCACAAGCCGGTCGTCACGTATCGGCACGCGGACCGATGCCGCGACACAGGCAGGCGCGCGGCCGATGGGCAACTCGTCTTCGATGCCCGCGCAGGCTCTGATCCAGGCCCTGTGAATGTTGATGCCATAACTCAGTTCGATCAGTTCGCCGGTCAGGGAGCCTGCCGTTCGTGCTGCAATCTCGCACAGCACCAGTCGATCGTCCGGGGTCTGGAAGATTTCCGCATGGAAGCCCAGGGGGAATGTTTCGGGCAGCGCGGCAATCACCTTGCGGGTGAACTCGACCAGGCGCCGGGCGATCGGGGTGTCGGGCTCCAGCGTGCGGCTGCCAAACGTACCGGCCCATTGGAAGTCCAGTGAACCGTTGATATAGGCGCATGGCGCAAAAAACGTCCTGCCCTCTGCCGTTGCAACGCCATTGACATGGAACATCCGGCCTTCGACGAATGACTCGATCATGTAGCCGTCGAGCGTTGGCTTGCGGAACAGCGCGGCCAGGTCCGAGCGGCTTTTGATGACCTGGATATCTTTCGAGCTGCAACCATCGACCGGCTTGACGATGCTGGGGTAGCCATGACGCTTGATGAATTCAATGACATCCAGCGACGACTGCAGGCGCTTGAAGTGGGCGACGGGGATACCGGCCCTGTTCATATGTTCCTTCATGACCACTTTGTCGCGGTAGGCGATAGCGCTTTCCAGGCTCTGGCCCGGTACGCCGAGGTGTTCGCGCAAGCGGGCGGCACGGATCAAGTCGAATTCCGAATGCGGCAGGATTCGGGAAAACCGGGTGCTTGCCGCGAAGTCCAGCGCGGTGATTTCGGCCTGCGAATCGGCGTCCAGATCCTCCAGGCGCTTGACCAGACGGTACTTGTGCTGGGATGGGAAGGGGGTCGAGCTGATCAGGTACAGGTCCTGGTCCCGCTCGGCCAGCCATTGGGCGAAATCTATTTTGATGCTTCTGCCTAAACACAAGATAGCCATGTCATCTCCCTGTCATTGGCCGGTGCTTCAGTCCAGTGGCTGGATCGGTTTGCGCATGAACAGCCGTGCATTGCCCCTGGGATTGCACTCGACGCGGCCGAACACCTCATAGCCGTTTTTTTCGTAGAACGCCGGTGCCTGGATTTCCATGGTGAACAGCAGGGCGGTCCGGCATCCGCGAAGGGCGGCCAGGCGTTCGGCCTGGCGCAGGATCTGAGAACCATAGCCTTTGCCGCGCAGGGTGTCGGGCAGATAGAAGTAGTTGATGAAGAACACTCCCAGGGATGTCCTGCCGACCAGGCCGCCTACCACCTCGCCGCTGAGAGGATCCGTGACCGTGAGGTCCAGGGGCTCGTTGTCGCTGATTCCGGTTTGCGACACATTGTATTGATCCAGCAACTCGTTGATCCGGCCACGACCGGCGGCCGGGGCGTTCTCGTGAACCGTGACGACAAAGTCGTGCTGGCGATCCAGGGGTTTCACTTCTGTCATTTCGAAAGTCCAACGTGCAGGAGAGAAAGGGGGCGCCGGCTCATCGCGTTGTGCCGGTCCGACTGGCCATGTGGCGCTCGTTACCCTGCCTGTCCTGGTCCGTTTCAAGGTAGAGAAGCTCGTAGTCGGTACCCCGGGCCTTGAGTACGGGAACGACAGGTCGTCCGTCAGGAACGTCCAGCCACAACCGCAGCAAGTGCCGCTTTTGGCTGTCCGAGTCCTGGAATTCGGTACGGGAATGCAGGGTGGTGTAGTTGTTCAGGAACAGGATTTCCCCGGGCTCCAGCAGGAACTCGAGCTGAAAGGATTTTCGATTGCAGATCTCGTAGAAGGCTTTCAGCGCGGCGTCCAGTCTCGCGGGAAACGCCTGCCCCAGCGTCTGGGCGGCGGCCCGCATGTAATTGCCCACGCACATCGAACTCAGCGTGCTGCCGACCCGGGAAAACACCGGAATCCGGTAGTCCGTTACCGGCGTGCGGGACTGAGAGCGTTCCGCGGTGGCATAGGGATAACCTTCGTACAGCGCCGGCAGCAGCTGCGGGTTTTCGGCCACCAACTGATTGTGCACCGCCAGGCCACTGACAATCTCCGTGGTCCCGCCGCTGGCGGCCCCGCTGAGGCACAGCAGCCCGATGATCTCGAAGGCGTCCGAATGGAACCCGAGCTCTCTGTTGGACTGGTAGCCGCGATTCTTGGGGTTGGACGGCTCGTGGCGCACATGGCCGATACGATCACCGCGAGTGCTCTGTACCACGGGGCGCCCCAGGTGCAGGGCCAGCCCCCAGAACAGGCGTTCAAGGGCCTCGCCGGTGAAGCGAGCAATGTCGATGCCCTGTAGCACCGCGACTCCGGGACCGTCCTGAAGCGCCTGGTGCAATTTGCCCAGCAGGCCCTGAATGGCAGGCGCCGCGAAGTCCTCCCGAGTCAGGCTGTACATCGGCTTGTGGGCGCTATTGGCCAACAGTTGCTCGATGCATTGCAGCTCGGGCTCGCCCATGTTCAGCAGGACATCGGCCTTGGACTTGAGCGTGGCCGCGGTCCAGACGGCGGGGTCGTCGACCGCGACGGGCGAATGCCCGTTGTGTTCGATGTTCATCGGGGACTCCTCAGGCGCTGCAGACCGTGCAGGCGGGATGTTGCGGTTTGTCGATGATGGTCGTTTGCAGGGTCGCGAAATCGATGGTGACCAGCTTCCCCGCCGAGCTCATGGGCCAGCCGACCAGATGACGGACGATGTCCGCCGACATCATGCCGCCCACGGTCATGGCGCAATGGCTGAAGGCCGAGGTCGCGGGGATCAGGTCATGCTGTTCGCGATACTGACGGGTGGCATGGTGATCGGGGTTGTGTTCCTGGGACCATTTTTCGTCACAGCGAAAACAGCCGGACTGCCCGGGAAATTTGGTCCAGAGCATGCCCATGCCGGCCGAGACGCTGTTGAAGACCGCTGGTACGCCTCTGGCAAAGCAGGCATCGCTGATCCAGCGATCAGCGGCGATCACCGGCCGATCGATGGCGGCGACCAGGATGTCGGGCTTGAACTCGTCGATCAGCCGAGTGACGGCCTCGGTGCCGGTCAGGCGCTCGAAGACGGTATTTACCCTGACGTCCGGGTTGATGGCGCTCAGTCGGGCCTTGAGCCCATCGACTTTTTTCAGGCCGATATCCTGGACCGTGAACAGCTGGCGGTTGAGGTTCCCCAATTCGATTTCGTCGAAATCCACCAGGGTGATGGTCCCGCAGCCGGCCATTGTCAGGGCGGTCGCCGTGCAACTGCCCAAGCCTCCGCAGCCGAGCATCAGGACATGCCCCTCGAGCAGGCGGGTCTGTAGCTCGGCCGGTGTCCGGCCGTCCCGGGCCAAGGCCGCAAAGCCATTGAGGTTGCGAGAGTAGCGGTCGGTCTGGTCGGGCCGCAGCTGCTGGGGCTGGAAGAACGAACGGTCCTGGAGCAGATTCTGTACCCGCAGGTCCTCGACCAGCGCCAAGAGGTCATCGTACTGAGCCGGGTGGCCCTGGGTATCCAGTTGCTGGGCAATCCAGGCCAGGTCGTTCTGACCGTTCATCAAGTGAAGGGCGATGTACTTCCAGCCATCCGGATCGTCGAGGATCAGGCTTGCGTCACCCTGTCGGGTACCTCGATGCATGGCCACGCGATGGGCATGAATGGGGACGGCCACTACGGTCGCTTGCAGTTGCGGCAGATTCATCGAGCGAGCTCCTTGAGGGTAATGACGGGAAGCAGGATGCCTTTGCGGCCTACATTCATGACCGGGTCGAAACTGGCGCGTGCCTGGAAGCCGGCGAAGCGTCCGCCGTATACGTAGGTATCCACCCCTGACCACATCGACTCGGTCACGCCGAGTTCTGGATGAACGGCAGAAAGCGTCCGGCCCTGGATGTACTGCTGAACCACGAAGCTGTGTGGCCCTTCCAGTGCGCTGCAGATCCCTTGCTCCCATTGCTCCTGTGTCGCGAAAGGCCCTACCAGCAGACCTTCGCCGCGGGTCGCGTTTGAGGGCTTCAACACCAGGTGTGGGCGATGCCGCCTGACATAGCTGATCAGGTCGATCGGCTGTCCCTGGGGGTTGCTGCTCTTGCCGGCAGCCAGCAGACGGGTCCAGGGAATGTGCGTGCGGCACAGCTCCCGATCTTCCTCGGGCAGCAGCGCCAACATCTTGGGATCGCTCAACAGGGCCATGATGGCCTTGTCTGCAAGGGGCCATTGGCTGATCAACGGATTGAGGAACGTCACCTCTGCGTTCGACGCCGCTTCGAGATACTCACTGACCAGCGGTTCGTCGATAAGGTCGCGCAAGTCGAGTTTGTTGTAGGTCATGTCGATGACGCGCCCCTGGGGGTCGACCAGGTGGCCGTCGCGCCGCTTGAGGTCGGCCGCATCGACTTCCTCGGTGGGCACGCCGAGGCGATTCAGGCCGGCAACCATCTGGGTCACTTCGTTTTTGAAGCGCCCTTTGAAGGTCACGATGGCCGCTCGCCGGGCCGGTTGTCCGGTGCGCTGAAAGTGGGCGCTCAGGAGCTCCTTGAGGAACAGGTCCGGGTCGCTCACGAAGGGTTGGAAATCGACGCTGTGGCCGATGCCCGCCAGCAGGGGATTGTCGATCTCGGCCCAGAGGCGGCCGGCCAGTCCGTTCTGGATCACGCCGCCGGGGCAGTCGGTATTGGTCTCCAGGATCTGGTAGATGCCCTCGCTGTCGAATAACCCGTCGAGTCTGAAAATACGTACCAGCGGCGAATGCGCCGGCAGGTTGAAGGTCAGGTGTTCGCTGTTCTTGTAGGCAGGAAACAGCGCGCGCACCTGTTCGTTCTCGACGTAGATTCTCGCGGCGTGATCGAACACCCGGGCGAAGCCCTCGCCGAGGGTCTGCAATTGCGCGACCGTCTCGTTGGACAGGATCAGGGGACGGATGGAGACGGGGTAGCTTTTACCTTCGAAATTCAGCCCTTCGCTGGACAGCGAATCGCAAAAACGTTTTTGCGCCGCGATCAGTCGTTTGCGCGCATCCGCTGTCAGGTGGGCGAGGGATTGCTCGATGAGGCGATCGTCCGCCTCGAAAAGGCTGGTGTTGGGCGTGCAGGCTAAGGCGTTATTGTTCATATGGATTTCCTCGGGCTTGGACGGTTATTTTTTTGCAGCGCTACTCAGGGCGCGGGCCAACTGGGCGAGCCCTTTGTCGAGGGACTGTGGGTCGATGGTGAGCGGAGGGAGCAGTTTGATGACGTTGTCCTGCGCGCCGCAGGTTTCGACGATCAGCCCGCCGGCATAGGCCTGGGCACTGACCCGCTGGGTGGTGGGGGCATCGGGCAGCTCGATTCCCCAGATCATTCCCAGTCCGCGGACGGCCTTGATCAGCTGGGGCCAGGTCTCTTGCCAGTGTGCAAGGGTGTCGGCGATCTGTTTCGAGCGCTGGCCCAGGGCGTCCATGAAGTCGCGGTCCTGCCAGTAGCGCAGGGCCTGGGCGGCGGCGATGAATGCCAGGTTGTTGCCACGGAAGGTGCCGTTGTGTTCTCCCGGTTGCCAGAGATCCAGCTCGGGCTTGATCAATACCAGGGACATGGGCAAGCCATAGCCGGAAATGGACTTGGCCAGGCATACGAGGTCGGGCTGGATACCCGCCCTCTCGAAGCTGAAGAAAGTCCCGGTTCTCCCGCATCCGGCCTGGATGTCATCGACGATCAGCAGGATGCCGTGGCGGCTGGCCAGTTGGGCGAGACCTCGCAGCCATTGGGGGCTGGCAACGTTCACGCCGCCTTCGGCTTGCACCGATTCGACGATGAACGCGGCCGGCAGGTCGATCCCCGATCCGGGTGTGGTCAACATGTTTTCCAGCACGCTCAGGCTGTCCACCTGCTGGCCGAGAAATCCTTCGTAGGGCATCCGTGTGATGTCCGGCAAGGAGACACCGGCCGCGGCACGCTTGGCGCTTCGGGCCGATGCGGCGAGGGCTCCCAGGGACATGCCGTGAAAGGCATTGCTGAAGGCGACGATGTTGGTTCTGCCGGTGACTTTACGGGCGAGTTTCATCGCTGCTTCGATAGCATTGGCGCCGGTCGGGCCGGTGAATTGAAGGCGGTAGTTCAGTGCTCTGGGGGCCAGGATGACCCGGTTGAATGCCTCGATGAAGGTTTTCTTGGCGCTGGTGTGCAAGTCCAGAGAATGGGTAATACCGTCGCTTCGCAAGTACTCCAGTAATGCCTCCTTGATCATTGGATTGTTATGTCCATAGTTCAATGAACCCGCCCCGGACAGAAAGTCGATGTACGAAGTGCCATTGATATCGGTCAATATCGAATTGCGGGCGGTGGCGAAAATGGCTGGAAACTTTCGACAGTAACTTCTGACTGCGGACTCGTGATTGAAAAATGTATCGGCGGGGTCTTCACTGATCAGTGAGACCGCTTCAGCAATAAAGTTATTCACGTCAATATCCTTCCAATGGAATTAACTTCACTTGAATCCAGATAGTGAGATTGAATGGGGTGAACTACGGCATGCGGATGCTGGTTTCAGAGTTCTTCGCGAATAACAATCTTCCCCTGGCTGGCCAATAGCGGAGAGTTTTCGCAGGCAATATAGGAGACTGTTTGCTGATGGTCGCTGACATGGTAGTGCCCGGCCCAGGCGGGCACATAGATAGCGTCGCCGGCTTCCCAGTGAAGAACTTTCTCTTCAATGTAAGTGGCGCCACTTCCGCTTAGAACATAAATGACGGTTTCGTAGTTATGTCTGTGCAGGCGGGTTTGTGCGCTGGGAGCGAGTTGTTCCAGGCTCATGCGCATTGTTTGCACCGGCAAATCCACGACACTGCTTTTCTGGCTCGAATTTGATGTGGCCCGTGGCGCACCACGCTCGCCCTCGACTGCAACATGCAGCAAGCGGCGCGGCAGCTGGATAGGAACAGTGGTCACGGCATTCAGCCAGGTGAGTTTGTCCGGCTGTGCGGGCTGCTCATCATGAGCGTGCGCGGGCTCCTGGCCGACCTTCTGCCAGATGGCATCGAACATTGCGCAGCGCTTGAGAATGATCTGACGCCCGACGTCCTTGGCCAGGAGTCTTGCTCCAGGTGAGCACTGGACCAGTTGTTCCAGGATGCCCAGCATCGTGATCGCGTGGTCCTCATCCTCTTCGATGTGCACCCGGAAGAATTCCAGGCCTTCCTCGCTGACATTCAGGCGCTCCAGGGCCTGCAGGACGGGCCTGTAGATCAGCGGCACTATCGCTTCGGCCCCCATGCACAGGGCCGCCAGGCCCTCGATGGAGTTTTCGGAGCGACAGAACTCCATGACGGTCTGAGTGAAGTCCTGGGTTTGCGGCAAGGCCTTTTCGGCCATGGCATGGGTTCCGGCGGCGCGCAGGGTTCTCTGGAACAGCTCTGCATGAGTCACTTTGCCCACGCCGTCGATTCCCATTTCCTCCTGCATGTTTTCCATCAGGTGCTTGATGTCATCCAGGCTCTCAAGCCGGTTGATGATGGCGCAGAGAAAACGGGTGAAGTTGCGAGAGTAGTGATGATGTTGTACCAGGAAAAAGCGCATGCCTTTTAAGGAGATATTCCCCTCTTGCATGGCCAGAAGCAGCGGATGGTTAACCAACTGATTCAGCGAGTCGCTATCCAGCCATGTATCCCATATGGATCCGCCAGTAAGGTCCTCAATAATATCGGCTGCGAGTTCACGGGGTACGGCACTTTCCAATTTCACTATCGATCTCCCTATAGAAGTAATAGTTTCAGGGATGAGTAAACCCACCACGCCGGATAAAGCACTATATGCCGATTTCAAAAGGGCATGAGTCGTGCTGTTTATCGCTGTTGGATATATTGCCAAAGAATCGCGTCATGACCACGGCGGGATTATTTAGTGAATAAATAATCTTGTCAGGGGGGCGAAAATAGATAAGGCAGTTCAGGGGTTAACGCTCATCGACGAATCCTTTCTTATTAGTGTAAAGAACCGCTATTCATCATTTCCATGATGTGCGGATTATGAATAGCTTCGACTATTTAGGGTGTCAAGAGAAATTGGATCCAGGGCTCGGGTAGGAATGATCTGAACTGATATTAAGATGATTCCACTGCTTCGAGGGTAGGCAAATTTGATGACTGTAATCATTAACTTGGCGACGCATGAGGCATTTTTTTCGCGCGTCACAGCCACGAGGTATTTCGTCGGATCACCTGTGCCGAGGGGGATTTTCGCCGTCTTTTTTTATTGCATGTTGGCAGGCATCTTCCGTGCCTGAGGTGAAAGGCAACTCAGGCCCGGGGGGATTGTTACGTCTACGGTGATAATCGCCAGAGCGCGAGTTCGCTGGAAGATAACCCCAAAAGGCCGCACAGCGAGTGAACACTGTGCGGCCCTAGAGTGGCGCAGGTGGTTAAGCCTAACGTTGCCAGCCCTGGTGCAGGCGGCCCGACAGAATCAGCGGTTGCCCGCCAGAAACTCATCGGTGGACACCACGCTGGCGTAGGCAAACCCCAGGGACGACATGAACGCGGCGTGCACCTGGGCCGCCGGCACCACCACGCCGTTGAATTCGAGGTCGCGGGTGGCGCAGGCGTCATGGATCACCGTGACGTCGTACCCCAGGTCGGCGGCGGCGCGGGTGACGCCATCGATGCACATGTGGCTCATGCTGCCGACCACCACCAGTTGCTCGATACCCTGCTGGTCGAGAATGGCTTCGAGCTCGGTTTCGCGGAACGAGTTGACGAAGTGCTTGAGCACTACTGGCTCGTCGGCGCGGTTGCTGACCTTGGCGTGCAGTTGCGCGCCGCTGGAGCCGGGGGTGAAGAACGGCGCGCTGTCGGAGGTGAATTCGTGGCGGATGTGCACCACCTGCCGGCCGCTGTCACGGAAGGCCTGGATCAGCCGCGCGGCGTTGTCAGCGGCGGCTTCGACCCCGACCAGGGGCCACTTGCCGTTGGGGAAGTAGTCGTTCTGGATATCGACTAGGATGAGCGCTTGCTTGGCCATGGGTGTTTCCTCTGAAGTAGTGGTTGGCTGTGGAGTCCAGTATTGGCTCCGGCAGGCCGGTCGAGGATTGGCCGCACCGACAATAGCAGGGGGAAAACTGACAATGGGTATGGAAAGCGCAGTCGCCGAGCTGGGCGTGCTGATCTATCCCGGTGCACAGATGGCCGCGGTGCATGGCCTGACCGACCTGTTCGGGGTCGCCAACCGCATCGCCGCCGAACAGCGCAGCGCACAGTTGCCGCTGCTGCGCATCAGCCACTGGCAGGCACAGGCCGACCAGGCGCCCATACGGGTATACGACAGTCACCCTGGGGCTGAGGGTCCATTGCTGGCGGTGTTGATCCCACCCTCGGTGGCCGGCTTCTCCCAGGCGCAGGCAACGCTGGCGCTGACCCAATGGCTGCGCCAGCAACATGCCAAGGGCGCGACCCTGGGCGGGGTCTGTGTCGGCTCGATCCTGCTGGCCGAAAGTGGCCTGCTCGACGGCCGCAGCGCCACCACTCACTGGACCTCGGCGAAGCAGTTCGCCGAGCGCTACCCGAACATCCGCCTGAACGCCGACAAGCCGATCGTCGATGATGGCGACCTGATCACCACCGCCGGCCTGATGGCCTGGTCCGAGCTCGGGTTGCGCATGGTCGACCGCCTGCTGGGCCCGAGCATCGCCAGCGGCACCGCGCGTTTCCTGGTGATCGAACACAGCGACAGCGCCAGCCAGTGCGGCAGCAACTTCGCGCCTATCCTCGGCCACGGCGACGGGGCGATCCTCAGGGTGCAGCACTGGTTGCAGGCCAATGGCGCGGTGGACGTTTCCCTCGCCGTCATGGCGCAACAGGCCGGGCTGGAGGAACGCACCTTCCTGCGGCGCTTTCGGGCCGCCACCGGGCTCAAGCCCACCGAATATTGCCAGCACCTGCGGGTGGGCAAGGCACGGGAAATGCTCGAGTTCACCAACGGCACCATCGACCATATCGCCTGGACGGTCGGTTACCAGGACCCGGGGGCGTTCCGCGCCACCTTCAAGAAGATCACCGGGCTTGCACCTAGCGAATATCGCGCGCGTTTCGGCGTGACGCCGCCGACACCGCTGGCGCGGGCAGAGCAGGGCTGACCCCGCGGGTCGTGCAAGGTAAAACAGGCAGCTGTGCCACAGGCCGCTTATCCATGGGGGCATTGGCCCTTCCATGGCCTTGGCGTGCCCATGCCCTGAGCGATCCCTTGTCGCAGCAGGCCTACACCTCGATCCTGGTGGACGGGATCACGGAAATGCTGGTGGGAGAGCGGTTGAGCATCATCCAGTCGTGCCGAGTGTGGGCAAAGGGGCGAACGCTGGCGCGTTCATCGCGAGCAAGCTCGCTCCTACAAAGGTCTGCGTTCCCCATGCAAGAGCGAGCTTGCTGGCGATGGTGTCAGCTGCCTTTGCGCGGCTTCTTCACGCGTAATGCCTTGGCCTTGGCTTCCACCAGCAGGTACATCAGCAACGCGATCAGCAGCGGCAGGATGAAGTAGATCGCCCGGTAGGCGATCAACCCGGCGAGCAGGCTGCCGCGGGACACCTGATGTTGCAGCAGGGCGATAAACACCGCCTCCAGCACCCCGAGCCCCGCCGGAATATGGGTGATGACCCCGGCGATGCTGCTGATCAGCAACACCCCGAGCACCACTGGGTAATCGAGCTTGCTGGGCAGCAGGGTAAAGATCACCGCGGCCATCAGTGACCAGTTGAGTGCGCCCAGGGCCAGTTGCAACAGGGCCATGGGCAGCGAGGGCAGGTCGATCTCGACCCCGCGTATCGACCACTCGCGGCGTCGGGAAAACCGGCAGGCCGCCAGGTAAGCCACGCCCAGTACCAGCAGCAGGACGCCCACGCCTTGCAAGGCGTCGTTGCTGAGTTGCCAGCCGGGCGGCAGCTTCATCAGGCCGCTGGCGAACACCACGCCGGCCAGGGCCATGTAGCCGAACCAGTTGGTGGCCAGGCTCAGGCCGAGGATCTTGGCGATGTTGCCGGCGCTCACCCCGAGCCTGGAGTACAGCCGGTAGCGCATGGCGATCCCGCCGACCCAGGCGCTGAGGTTGAGGTTGAAGGCGTAGCTGATGAACCCCACCGGCAGGATCTGCCGCCAGCCGAGGTTCTGCCGGATGTAGGTGCGACCGATCAGGTCGAAGCAGGCGTAGACCAGGAAGCTGGCCAGGGTCAGGCCCGCGGCGATGACCAGGGTGCGCACCTTGAAGTCGGCCAGGGTGCCGAGCACTTCGCTCCAGTCGATGCGCCGGGCCAGTAGGGTGAACATCAGGATCAGCAGCAGGAAGAAGGCGACGGTCAGCGGTTTCTTCAGGCGTTGCCAGCGCGACCGGGAGTGCGAGGCAGCGGGCGTCGAACCATGGGCGTCAGTGCGGCTCATGACGCGAATCCTGCCCGGTGTCGGCCTGGCCGAAGGGTTTCAATTGCGGCTTGTGCGCGGGCAGCCAGCCGGCCCAGGCCGGGAAATGACGCAGGACGTGGAACACCAGGAAACCCACGGTCAGGCGCCACAAGCGGCCACGCTCGGAGCCCTTGGCCGGCATGGCCTGGCAGTGCTCGCGGCTGAGCCGGTCGAGGCGCTCGAACAGGTCGCGATTGAACGCGCGGTCGCGAATCAGCACATTGGCTTCCAGGTTCAGCGACAGGCTCAGCGGGTCGAGATTGCTCGAGCCCACGGTGCTCCAGTCGTCGTCCACCAGCGCCACCTTGCCGTGCAGCGGCCGCTCGCAATATTCGTAGATGGTCACGCCATCCTTGATCAGGTAGTCGTAGAGCATGCGTGCCGCCAGCCTGGCCACCAGCATGTCCGGCTCGCCTTGCAGGATCAGCCGCACCTCGACACCACGGCGCGCGGCGTTGCGGATCTCGCGCAGCAGCCGATAGCCGGGGAAGAAGTAGGCATTGGCGATCACCACCCGCTGCCGGGCCCCGCGCAGCACCAGGCGGTAGACCTCTTCGATATCGCTGCGGTGCTGGCGGTTGTCGCGATAGACCAGGCGTACCTGGCCGTCATGGTCGCTCAGGGCCAGTTCCGCGCGGCGCTGCCGGCGGCGTTGCCACCAGTAGCGGGCGCGGGCCGGGCGGTCGCCTTGCAGCAGGGCGAAATGGTGGATATCCACCACCGCCGGGCCCTGGATCTCTACCGAGTAATCCTGTTTGGCCTGGGGGCCGAAATCGGCCAGGTGATCGGCGGAGAAGTTGATCCCGCCGACAAAGGCGATGGCGCCGTCGACCACCACTATCTTGCGATGCAGGCGGCGGAACCAGTTGGTGCGCACCCCGAAAATCGGCTGCGCCGGGTCGAATATCTGCAAGCGCACCCCGGCGTTGCTCATGGCGGCAAGGAACTCGGTGCTCAATTCGCCGCACCCGAAGCCGTCCAGGCTGACGGTGACCCGCACCCCGCGTTGTGCGGCCTCGATCAGGATACGGTGCAGCTCATGGCCGACCTTGTCCTCGAAGAGGATGAAGGTCTCCAGCAGGATCTCGTTCTGCGCCTGGCGCAGGACTTCGAACACCCGGGGGAAATAGGCCTCGCCATTTTCCAGCAGCACCACCCGGTTGTTGCTGTGCCAGCCGTATTCGAGGTCCGTCCGTGGCGGTTCGTGGGCCAGCCCGGCATCGGGCAGGCTGTCCACCGTGGTTTTTTCCAGGGGCATGTCGTTCATAGCTCGACCTCGACCGACAGCGGCGCGTGATCGGAGAGATGGGACCAGGGATGGGTGTCCAGTACCTGGGGGCGGTGGGTTTTCAGGTGACGCACGTAGATCCGGTCCAGCCGCAGCAGGGGCAGGCGCGCGGGGAAGCTGCGCGCCGGTTTGCCGTGCTGGCTGACAAAGGCCTCCCGCAAGCCGCTGGGCGCGAGCTGGGCATCGGCACGCAGCCGCCAGTCGTTGAAGTCGCCGGCGACGATCAAGGGCGCATCGGCGGGCAGCTCGGCGATCAGTTGCAGCAGCAGGTCCAGCTGTTGCTGGCGATGGCTTTCGCGCAACCCCAGGTGCACGCAGATGGCATGCACTTCCAGGGCATCGCCGGGCAGGCGCAGCACGCAATGCAGCAGGCCGCGGCTCTCGTGCCCGGACAGGGAGATGTCGAGGTTGTCGTAGCGAATGATCTGGAATTTCGACAGCAGCGCATTGCCGTGGTCGCCCTCCGGGTACACCGCGTTGCGCCCATAGGCGAACTGCGGCCAGATGCTGTCGGCGAGGAACTCGTATTGCGGCATGCTCGGCCAGTTGTTGTAGCGCTGCGGATGCTGGTCGTGGGCGCCGTGAACCTCCTGCAGGAACACCACATCGGCCTCCACGCTGCGCACCGCTTCGCGCAGTTCGGGGAGGATGAAGCGCCGGTTCAGGGCGGTGAAACCCTTGTGGGTATTGACCGTCAGCACGGTGAAGCGGCACACGCTGGCCAAGCCGATCGCGGGTGGGACCGGGCTGTTGGCCGACTCGTCACGGCTCATGGCAGCACCCCTGGCGCAGCGGGCTCGCCGGGCGCCGTCACCAGCCTCTTGTCGAGCCCGAAGCGTTGCAGCAAGCGACGGGCGTCGAAGGGCGCGCGGACCTTGAGGTCATTGTCGAAATAGCAGAACACCTCCCGGCTCTTGCGCGTCCTGGGAATGTACCGGGCGTCGATCAGCCGGGCATCGGCGGGTTGCTTGCCGCTGTGCCAGGCCTCGATCCGGTCGTCCCAGCGCTTCAGGGCCTGGGGCGTATAGCCGCTGGCGTACAGCTCCTTGTCGCCATGCAGCCGCAGATAGACGAAATCACCGGTCAGGTCCTCGCAACAGGGCCACTTGCCGGCGGTGTCGGCCACCACCAGCGCCACACCGTGCTGGCGCAGCAGGTGGGTGAATTCGGGCACGGCAAAGCTCTCATGACGGATTTCCACGGCATGGCGCATGGCTCTTTTGCCATAGGCCTTGGTGCTGGCCTGGCCGTTCAGGCGGGGTTCGTGCTGGCGGGCGAGGGCGGCGGCCTGTTCGGTATCGGCGGGCAATTGCTGGAGAAAGGCGCCGAACAGCTCGGCGTCGAACTGAAAGCTCGGCGGAAACTGCCAGAGGATCGGGCCGAGCTTGCTCTTGAGCTCCAGCACCCCCGAGGCGAAGAAGTTGGCGATCGGCTGGTACACATCCCGCAGCCGCAGGATATGGGTGATGTAGCGCGGCGCCTTGACGCTGAACACGAAGTCCCTGGGGGTATCGGCATACCAGTCGGCATAACGGTCGGGGGTCTGCAGCGCGTAGAACGAACCGTTGATTTCGATGCTGTTGACTGCGCGCGAAGCGAATTGCAGCTCGCGCTTGTGCGTCAGCCCTTCGGGGTAGAAGTCTCCACGCCAGGGCTTGTAGCGCCAGCCGGAGATACCGATATGAATCGCCGCCATGTCCGCTCCCGTCTCAGGGGCTTCGAACCGCCTCTGTCTTTTGATGACTGCCCGGCTGACGGGAAAGTTTCGACGCTCCTACAGTGGCGTCACTATCGTCCTTGACTGAGCGGCACTAGCCGGTCAGGGCTGGGTTTTTCCGGTTGGTCGCCGGTGTCAGGCTCAGTGCCCGACCACCATCCGGCTCGACCCCTCGGCCGGCTCGGCGTATACCGGGCCGAGGCGATCCAGGCGCCCGCTCCAGGCGGTCAGGGCCAGGGCGCCCAGCACCACCAGGCCACCTATCCAGGCGGTGTGGATCAGCCCCAGGTGGGCGACGATCAGGCCGCCGCCCCAGGCGCCGCCGGCGATGCCGAGGTTGAAGGCCGCGATGTTCAGGCCCGAGGCCACGTCCACCGCTTGCGGAGTGTGGTGTTCGGCCTGGCGTACCACGTAGACCTGCAGGCCCGGTACGTTGCCGAAGGCCACGGCGCCCCACACCAGCACGGTGGCCAGTGCCAGCCAAGGGTTGCCGGCGGTGAAGGTGAGCAGCAACAGCACGCCGGTCAGCAGGGCGAAGATGAGCTTCAAGGCGCTGATCGGGCCGCGCTTGTCCGCCAGCTTGCCGCCCCAGATGTTGCCCACGGCGACCGAGATGCCGTAGACCAGCAGCACCAGGCTGACGGTGCTGGCGCTGAAGCCGGAAATGTCCTGGAGAATCGGCGCGAGGAAGGTGAAGGCGATGAACGAGCCGCCGTAGCCCACCGCGGTCATGGCGTACACCAGCAGCAGGCGTGGTTGTTTCAGCACTTGCAGTTGTTGCAGCAAGGACGCCGGTTTGCTGTGGGCGATGTTTTTCGGCACGTAGATCAGGCTGCCGATAAAGGCGATCACACCCAGGGCGGATACCGCGAGGAAGGTTTCGCGCCAGCCGAAATGCTGGCCGATAAAGGTCCCCAGCGGCACGCCGGTGACCAGGGCCACGGTCAGCCCGGTGAACATGATGGCAATCGCGCTGGCGGCTTTTTCCTTGGGCACCAGGCTGGTGGCGATGGTCGAGCCGATGGAGAAGAACACGCCGTGGGCCAGGCCGGTGACGATGCGCGCCAGGACCAGGGATTCATAGCTGGGCGCTTGCCAGGCCAGCAGGTTGCCGAGGGTGAACAGCACCATCAGCGACAGCAGCAACAGTTTGCGCGGGACCTTGCCGGTCAACGCGGTGAGCACCGGCGCGCCGACGGCGACACCCAGGGCGTAGAGGCTGACCAACAGCCCGGCGGACGGCAGGCTGACGCCGAGATCGGCGCCGATGGTGGGTAACAGGCCAACGATGACGAACTCGGTCGTCCCGATGGCGAAGGCGCTGAGGGTCAGCGCGAGCAAGGCAATGGGCATGGCTGCAACTCCGGTGGATTCGATAATGGAGCGCAGTGTCCGGATTCGACTCGTGCGGAAAAATAGCGGTTTCGGTATTTGATATTTGACCTGCAAGCAAATATCGAATGACCAAGCTTCTGTAGGAGCGAAGCTTGCTCGCGATAGGGGCAACGCGATGTACCAGCCAGATCCCGCCCTGGCGTCAGTGACGAATCAACCGAGTCCGCAACTCAAGACCGGCCTGCGGCTCAAGCTCCAGCCAGAAATGCTGCTTGCCGGCGATCTCGGCGGCCGCGGGCAGGCCGTCGCGGTACACCAGCCGGTTGCCGGCCAGGGCCGGGACCTTCTGCCCGGGCAGCAGGGTACCGGCGAGGTTCAGCGGGTCGACGCCACACACCGCGATCAGGCTGCCATCCAGTGGGCGTCGGCGAACCTCGCGCAACAGGGCGATGGCTTCGGGCAGGGCGAATTGCTCGCCGGCCAGGCCGCTGACAAAACGCCCGCCGCGAATTTCGCCGCGGGCCTCCAGCCGATGGAAGGTGCGCAACAGTTCACGCCAGCTCGGCAGCCAGTCGGCCTCGCGCTCCAGCAGGCGCCAGAACACCACGCCATAACGCCGCAACAGGGTCATGGCGATGTGTTCCAGGGTGGCCGCTGGGATTGCCTGCCCATGGCTGCCGAGGCCCTCCAGCGCCTGCGACGGGCGCCGTAGCAGGGCCCAGCGCCCCGCATCGTCCATGCCGCCGACCAGGGCTCCGCGCCCGCGCCGGCTGCTGCGGGCCTGGCGCTTGCTGGCCGGGGTGATCAAGGCGCGCAGGCCGGCAAAACTGTCGGCATTCACCAGCCCGGCGGCCACCAGTTCCTGCAGGGCGATCTCCAGCTCGGTACGCAGTACATGGGCTTCATGCTGCAACTCGTCGAAAAACAAGGCGCCGTGCTGGCTCAGGGCTTCATGGACCTTCTGCGCCTTGGGCGACAGCTCGCTGCTGTCGGGCTGCGCGCCCAACCCGCTCCACAGCGCGACCTGGCTGCGGGGCAGCAACACGATCGGCGTGTTGCGCAGGGTCGCACCGGCGGCTTTGTGCGGCGCGCTGAGCCGGCTCCAGACCACCTTGCCGTTGCGGCACAGCTCATCCAGCCAGGTGGCGGAGTAATCCTTGATCCGCGCCGGCAGCAGGTCGCTGTCCCAGGCGCCGGCTGCGGCGGCATAGCCCTCGAACTGGGTGAGCGTCTGCGCCAGCATGGCGCTGCCCTGGCCCTGGGTGGCGCTGGACAGGTGCTGCCAGTCGAACAGGAAACGCATCAAGTCCTGCAGCGACACCGGTTCGATCTCCCGGCGCAGGCGCTTGACGGTGTAGCGATGAATCCGCGCCAGCAAATGCCGTTCGCACCACTCCTCCCGGGCCTCGCCGGGGCTGAAGCGGCCGCGCAGCACATAACCTTCGCTTTCCAGTTGCGCCAGGGCCTGGGCGACCTCGCTGGCGCTCAGGCCCAGGGGCGTGGCGATGCTTTCCAGCGGCAAGGGGCCGAAGCCACTGAGCCGGGCGCGAATCACCTCGACCAGCGCATCATCGCGCTGCCATTGTTCATCGAAGCCGGGCGGAGCCTCCAGGAGCGGTTGCAGCGGCGCCTGTGGATAAATCGCCCGCAGGCAGCCCAGGCGCTCGACGGCCAGCCACAGGGCCTGCCCGCTGCCGATCTGCAACCGGCTGGCGCGGCCGTTGTCCGCCAGGGCTTGCAGCCAGCCGGCCCACCGCGGGTTGGCCTGGGCCTCGGGTTCGCCGATGCAGGCCAGGCTCATCAGGGCTTCATGCATTTCATCCGGGTTGCCGGGGGCGGGCCAGGCTTCCTCGCGCACCGACTGGATGGCCTCGGCATCCAGGGCGCCAAGGTCGTCGCTGGATTCGGGATCGCTCCAGCGGCGGCTGAGCACGGCCTGGGTCCGGCGCTCTTCCAGAGGCGCATCGTCGAGGAAGGTGTAAGGCTTGGCGCTGAGGATTTCCGCGGCCAGGGGCGAGGGCGCCGGCAGGTCGCGGCTGATCAGGCGCAGTTCGCCGCGTTCCATGCGCCGCAACAGCGCCAGCCAGCCCTCGCTGTCCATGGCGTCGTGCAGACAGTCGTCCAGGGTCTGTTCCACCAGCGGGTGATCGGGAATCTGCCGTTCGCCGGCGAGGTTTTCCAGGCAGGCGATCTGGTCGGGAAACACGCTGGCGATCAGGTCTTCGCTTTTCATCCGCTGGATCTGCGGCGCCACCTTGCGCCCGCCGACAAAGCGCGGCAGCGCCAGGGCCACCCCGGCATTCCAGCGCCAGCGCACGCCGAACAGCGGCGCATCCAGCACGGCCTGGACCAGGATGTGTTCGGCGCTGTTGCTGTGCAGGTAACGCCAGACTTCGTCGAGCTCGAAACTGTGGCTGGTGGACAGCGACAGCACGATGGCGTCTTCGCTGGCGGCGGCCTGCAATTCGAAGTTGAAGGTGCGGCAGAAGCGCTTGCGCAGCGCCAGGCCCCAGGCACGATTGATCCGGCTGCCGAATGGCGTGTGGATGATCAGTTGGGTGCCGCCGGACTCATCGAAAAAGCGCTCCATGATCAGCGTGCCTTGGGACGGCAGCGCGCCCAGGCTCTGGCGGGCGCGGGCCAGGTAGTCGACCAGTTGTCCGGCGCTGGCGGCGTCCAGGCCCAGGCTGTCGCCCAGCCAGTCGAGGGCCGGCTGCAAGTGGCCGGGGGTGGCGCCGAGCAGTTCGTCGAGCCGGGCCAGCAGGCGCGCCACGGCAAACGACAGTTCGGCGCTGCGCCCGGGGGCTTCGCCGAGCCAGAACGGAATGGTCGGCGGCTGGCCATGGGCGTCCTCGACCCGCACCCGGCCGGTTTCTACCCGCAGAATGCGGTACGAAGTGTTACCCAGCTGAAACACATCGCCGGCGATGCTTTCCACCGCGAAGTCTTCGTTGACGCTGCCGATATTCAGCGCCTGGGGCTCCAGCAACACGGCGTAGTCGGCGTTGTCGGGGATGGTGCCGCCGCTGGTCACCGCCGTCAGCTGGCTGCCCCGGCGGCCGCGTAGGCTGCGGTTGACGGCATCGCGATGGAGGTAGGCGCTGCGAATGCCCTGGCGACCGTTGTAGCCCTCGGCGAGCATGCGCAGCAGCGCCTGGAAATGTCTTTCGTCGAGGTCGCTGTAGGGCGAGGCGCGGCGGATCATTTCCAGCAGCGGCTGCTCCTGCCATTCCTGGTTGCTGACTTCGGCGACGATCTGCTGCGCCAGCACATCCAGCGACGCCCTGGGGATCTGCAGGGTGTCGAGTTCGCCGCGGCGCACGCAGTCGAGCAGGGCGGCGCATTCGATCAGGTCGTCGCGGGTCAGGGCGAACAGCCGGCCCTTGGGCGTGCCGCCGACCTGGTGCCCGGAGCGCCCGACCCTTTGCAGGAACGCCGAGATCGAGCGCGGCGAGCCGATCTGGCACACCAGGTCGACATCGCCGATATCGATGCCCAGCTCCAGCGAGGCGGTGGCGATCAGCACCTGCAAATCGCCGCGCTTGAGGCGCTGTTCGGCGTCCAGGCGAAACTCCTTGGCCAGGCTGCCGTGGTGGGCGGCCACTGCGTCCTTGCCCAGGCGCTCGCTCAGGTGGCGGCTCAGGCGTTCCGCCAGGCGCCGGGTGTTGACGAACACCAGGGTGGTGCGATGTTCCCGCGCCAGCTCGGCGATACGTTGGTAGACCAGCTCCCAGACGTCGTTGGCCATGACCGCCGATAGCGGCACGGGCGGCACTTCGATGGCCAGGTCCCGGGGCCGGGCGTGGCCGATGTCGACGATCTCGCAGGGGCGTTCATGGCCCACCAGAAAGCGCGATACCGCTTCGATGGGCTTCTGCGTGGCCGACAGGCCAATGCGCGTCAGCGGCTCGCCGCACAGCGCTTGCAGGCGCTCCAGGCTCAACGCCAGGTGGCTGCCGCGCTTGCTGGCGGCGATGGCGTGGATCTCGTCGACTATCACCGTGCGGGTGCTGGCGAGCATCTGCCGGCCAGAGCCCGAGCCCAGCAGCACATACAGCGATTCGGGGGTGGTCACCAGGATATGCGGCGCGCTCTTGCGCATGGCGCTGCGGTCTTTTTGCGGGGTGTCGCCGGTGCGCACCGCGGTGCTGATGCGCAATTGCGGCAGGCCCATGCGTTCGAGCTGTTGGGTAATCCCGGCCAGCGGGTCCTGCAGGTTGATCTGGATATCGTTGCTCAGGGCCTTGAGCGGCGAGACGTACACCACCAGGGTCTGATCCGGCAGCGTGCCACCGTTTTCCAGGCCACGATGCACCAGCTCGTCGATCACCGCGAGGAAGGCGGTCAGGGTCTTGCCCGAGCCGGTGGGTGCGGCGATCAGGGTCGAGCGGCGCTGGCGGATCAGCGGCCAGGCCCGGGCCTGGGCGGCGGTCGCCGCGGGGAAGCAGCTGTTGAACCAGGCGCTGACCGCGGGGTGGAAACCCGGCAGGGCGTTGGCGGGGATCTGGGGAAGGTTCATGCACAACGTTATGCGACCGCCGGGGCGAAGTTGCAAGTCTGCCTTGTGGCGGTCCAGGCACCGCATACCCTGTAGCCGCTGGCGCAGCCTGCGCTCGACTGCGTAGCGGTCGCCAAACCAGCGAATGCGATTTTCCAGACAGATCGCTGGCTCAGGGTTTGCGGCAACTGCGTTGCCGATCGCAGCCTCGCGGGCTCGGCAGCGGCTACAGGGGCGGTAAGACTTGCCGCGCTGCACTTTCTCAGTGACGGTTGCGCCGGAAACCCGCAAAATGCAAGGATTCTGAGCAATATTCATGGCCAAACCCGCGGGTCTGGCCGATTCAAACCATCGTTCCGAACAGATTGGGCCTGCTGACTCTATGCGAATGCGCCTTATGTTACTGGGCGGCGGAAATGCCCTTGGGCAGGCGCTGATTCGCCTCGGTGCAGAGGAAGACATCGGTTTCCTCGCCCCCCGTCCGCCGCAAGACGGCTGGGATGCCGCGAGCCTGACGCAACTGCTCGACGACACCCGTCCGGATGCCTTGATCAACCTTGCGTACTACTTCGACTGGTTCCAGGCGGAGAGTGTCCCCGAGGCCCGTCTGGCCGGCCAGGAGCGGGCGGTCGAGCGGCTTTCCGAGCTGTGCCAGCATCACAACATCATTCTTCTGCAGCCTTCCAGCTACCGCGTGTTCGACGGTTCGCGGGCCACCGCCTACAGCGAAAAAGACGAACCGGTGCCGCTGGGCCTGCGTGGCCAGGCCTTGTGGCGGATCGAGCAGAATGTGCGCGCCACCTGCCCGCAGCATGTGCTGCTGCGTTTCGGCTGGCTGCTGGACGATAGCGCCGACGGCACCCTGGGGCGGTTCCTGGCGCGTGCCGAGCAACCTGAAGAACTGCTGCTGGCCGACGACCGCCGGGGCAACCCGACGCCGGTGGACGATGCCGCCCGGGTGATCATCTCCGTGCTCAAGCAACTCGATTGCGCCGCGCCGCTGTGGGGCACTTACCACTACGCCGGCCATGAGGCGACCACGCCGCTGGCGCTGGGCCAGGCGATCCTCACCGAGGCCCGCAGCCTGCATCCGCTGGCCATCGAAGCACCGACCGCCCAGGCCCACGCCGCACGGCCGGACGCCGCCGAAGAACCGCAGCACGCGGTGCTGGCCTGCAAAAAAATTCTGCACACTTTCGGGATCAAGCCACGCGCCTGGCGCGCGGCACTCCCGGCTCTACTGGATAGGTTTTATCGTCATGGCTGATGGCCCAATTCTGATCACCGGCGGTGCCGGTTTCATCGGTTCGCACCTGACCGACGCTTTGCTCGCCAAGGGCTACTCGGTGCGGATCCTCGACGATCTGTCCACTGGTAAACCAGGCAACCTGCCGCTGGACAACCCGCGGGTCGAACTGATCGAAGGCGACGTCGCCGATGCGGCCCTGGTGGCACGGGCCATGAGCGGTTGCCGTGCGGTGGCGCACCTGGCGGCGGTCGCTTCGGTACAGGCTTCGGTGGACGACCCGGTGCGCACCCACCAGAGCAATTTCATCGGCACCCTCAACGTCTGCGAGGCCATGCGCCAGGCCGGCGTCAAGCGCGTGCTGTTCGCTTCCAGCGCGGCGGTCTATGGCAACAACGGCGAGGGCGAGTCGATCGACGAAGACACCCCCAAGGCGCCACTGACGCCCTATGCGTCGGACAAGCTGGCCAGCGAGTACTACCTGGATTTCTATCGCCGCCAGCATGGCCTGGAGCCGGCGATCTTCCGCTTCTTCAACATCTTCGGGCCGCGCCAGGATCCGTCCTCGCCGTACTCCGGGGTCATCAGCATCTTTTGCGAGCGCGCGCAGAAAGGCCTGCCGATCAGCGTATTCGGCGATGGCGAGCAGACCCGCGATTTCATGTATGTCGAAGACCTGGTGGACGTGCTGGTGCAGTCCCTGGAAATGCCGCAGCTGGAAGTCGGCGCGGTGAATATCGGCCTGAACCAGGCCACCACCCTCAAGCAATTGCTCGAGGCCCTGGGCGAGGTGGTGGGGCAGCTGCCGCCGATCAGCTACGGCCCGGCGCGTTCGGGGGACATTCGCCATTCGCGGGCGAACAACCAGCGCCTGTTGCAGCGTTTCAAGTTCCCCGAGCCGACGCCGATGAGCGTCGGGCTGGCACGTTTGCTGGGCCTCTGAGCTTTCCCCCAGCGATGAAAAAAGGCGCCTTTGCAGGCGCCTTTTTTGTCTGGCCGATTTAGAACTTGTAGCCCAGGCCGACCATGTAGACCCATGGATCGACGTCCACGTCGACCTTGGCCCGGGTGCCGCCGGCGACCGCGTTGTTGTCCACGTAGGCGGTGGTGTCGATGTCAACGTAGCGCACCTGGGCGTTGATCATCACGTTGTCGGTCAGCATGTAGTCGGCACCGACCTGCCAGGCCAGGCCCCAGGAGTTCTTCGCCCGGAAGTTGTCGAAACCGGCGGCGCTGGCGCGGCTGCCGACGTGCTCGTCATAGATCCAAGTGTAGTTGATACCGGCACCCACGTAAGGCTGGAAGGCAGCCTTATGGTCGAACGGGTAGTAGACCAGGCTCAGGGTCGGCGGCAGGTGCTTGAGGGTACCGAGCTTGCCGTTGGCGGCGTCCAGCGCGGTGCCCTTGAGCTTCACGTCATGCTCGAACGGGGTGGCCGCGAGCAGTTCGATACCGAGGTTGTTGGTCAGCATGTAGGCGAAGTTCAGGCCCAACTGAGTGTCGCTGCTCATGGTCGCCTTGCCGCCGAGGTTGGTGCCGGCCAACGGGCCACGGTCGACCTTGACGTCGCCGCTGTCGGCTTTCGGATTGACGGTGATGGCACCGGCGCGAACGATGATGTCGCCCGCGTCGTGGGCGTGGGCAATCGGGGCGGCGAGCGCGAGCGCGAACAGGGAGGCGCTGAGCAGGGACTTGTGCATGGGAACTCCAAAGGACGATTCAGGTTGGCTAGGTCCAATGGTAAGGATCGTCAAGGAGCAGGCTTTGACTCAGCTCAATGAAAGCCGGATCAGCGCGGGAGCGAGGCGCTCGGGGGCGCTCCGGGCGCTTTGGAATCGATCGCGAGCAAGCTCGCTCCTACATGAACAATGCGGTTCCCTGTAGGTGCGAGCTTGCTCGTGATGAGGTCATGTAGGGCGCTGCAAAACCGCCGGTTTCACTCCTGCAATTCGTACACGTAGATCTTCTGTGCCTCCATCTGGTAACCGGCGTCGGCGATTTCGCTGGTGGATGCCTTGACCTGCATCGGCCCTTCGATCCAGTACGGCTGATACAACTCGTCGAGCTTCACTCCGACCTCGCTTTTCACATGCACGATCTGGTTCGACGGCGGTGGCGGTACGTGGATGCAGGCGCCGAAATACGGCACCAGCAGAAACTCCGTGGTGCGGCCTTCCTCACTGACTTCCAGCGGCACTATGTAGCCGGGCAGACGCACCGACAGGCCGTCCAGGCTCTGCACTACCGGGGCGTTGGGCATGTCCTGCTTGGCCGCCGGGGCGGACTCGGCGGCCAGGGCGTCGCCCATCTGCGACAGGTCGTGCAGCGGCTTCATGTTCGGCACTTCCGCCGGGGCGTCCGGCGGGATCATTTCCGACCAGGCCAGGTCCCGGGGTTCGGCGGCCCACAGCGGCAGGGCGACCAGCATCAACAGCGCAAGCAGGGCACGGGGCATGCCGGAGCTCCTCATAACCGGGGTTCCTCATAAACGGATGGACAGGCCATCGGCCAGCGATTGTCGGTAGGCGCGCCAGGCCGGCACGCTGCCCATCAGCAGGGCGGCGATCAGGATAGCGCCGAGCAGCGTCCACTCATACTCGCTCGGCCAGGACAGCGGCAGGTACAGGCCGTAGGTCGACTGCACATAACCCTGGGCCAGGGCGATGCCCAGGTACAGCAGGCCCAGCCCGGCGAGCACGCCGAACAGCGCCAGGGCGAAGGCTTCCAGCACCAGCAAGGTCGCGATATGCCAAGGGCGGGCGCCCACCGAACGCAGGATCGCCATTTCCCGGCGGCGTTCGTTGAGGCTGGTGAGGATCGCCGTGAGCATGCCGATCAGGCCGGTCAGCACCACGAACAACGACACTACGAACAAGGCCTTTTCCGCGGTGCCCATCAGGCTCCACAGCTCCTGCAGGGCGACCCCGGGCAGGATCGCCAGCATCGGCTCGCCACGGTATTCGTTGATCTCGCGCTGCACCGCGAAGGTGGCGATCTTGCTGTTCAGGCCGAGCATGAAGGCGGTGATCGCTTGCGGCGTCAGGTCCATGTTGCGCGCCTGTTCGACGCTGATGCGGCCGCTGCCCTGGGCCGGCACGCCGTTGTGCCAGTCGATATGGATCGCCTCCATGCCGCCGAGGCTGATGTGCAGCGTACGGTCCACCGGGGTGCCGGTGCGCTTGAGGATGCCGACCACGGTGAAGGGTTTGTCGTCGTGTTTGACCAGACTGATGGCCGCCACGCCGTGGGCCAGCACCAGCTTGTCGCCGAGCTTGTAATGCAGGGCCTCGGCGACTTCGGCGCCCAGCACCACTTCGAACGGATCGCTGGCGAACTCGCGGCCGCTGGCCAGTTGCAGGTTCTGCTGGTGACCGTACTGGTAATGCTTGAAGTAGGCTTCGGTGGTGCCCATCACCCGGTAGCCGCGGTGGGAATCGCCGAGGGAAATCGGGATCGCCCATTTCACTTTCGGGCTATTGGCGAAGTGCTCGAAGCTGTCCCAGCGGATGTTGTTGGTGGCGTTGCCGATGCGGAACACCGAGTACAGCAGCAGGTTCACCGAACCGGAGCGGGCACCGACGATCAGGTCGGTGCCGCTGATGGTGCTGGCGAAGCTGGCGCGGGCCTCGGTGCGCACCCGTTCGACCGCCAGCAGCAGGCAGACCGACAGGGCGATGGCGAAGGCGGTGAGGATCGCGGTGAAGCGGCGATTAGCCAGGCTGGCCATGGCTAGACGGAACAGATACATCTCAGACCTCTGCGGGCGTGGCGGCGCGATTGAGTTCGGCCAGCGACAGGTTGCGATCGAACAACGGCGCCAGGCTCTGGTCGTGGCTGACGAACAGCAGGCTGGTCCCGGCCTCGCGGCATTCGGCGAACAACAGGCGGATAAAGGCTTCGCGGGCGTCGTAGTCCAGTGCCGAAGTGGGTTCGTCGGCGATCACCAATTCCGGCTGGCCGATCAGTGCGCGGGCGGCGGCGACCCGTTGTTGCTGGCCGATGGACAGCGAGTCGGCGCGGCGCCCTAGCAGGCTGGGATCTTTCAGCCCCAGGTGGGCGAGCAGGGTGGCCGCCGCCTGGTCGACACTGCCGTGGCGCTGCACGGCGCGGCCGGCACGCAATCTGGAGAAGTGGCAGGGCAGCTCGACGTTCTCGCGCACCGAGAGAAACGGCAGCAGGTTGAACTGCTGGAAGATGTAGCCGGTGTGATCGACCCGGAAGCGGTCGCGGGCGCCGGCGGAGAGTTCGGTCAGTTCCTGGCCCAGCAGGCGGATGCTGCCGCGGTCGGGTTTCTGCACTCCGCCGAGCAGGCCGAGCAGGGTGGTCTTGCCGCTGCCGCTGGGGCCCTTGAGGAACAGCGTTTCACCCGCTTCCAGGCGAAACGCCGGGATATCCAGCAACTGCGGATGGCCGGGCCAGCTGAAGCCCAGGTCGGACAGTTGGATCAGTGCTTGGGTCATGGGCATGAGGTCATGAGTGGGTGCTTATGTAGGAGCGAAGCTTGCTCGCGATGGCGGTTGTCCGGCTTGCATGATTCGTTGGCCGTGATATCGCTATCGCGAGCAAGCTTCGCTCCTACAGGATTGGGTGAGTCAGAACTTCAGGCTGGCGGCTTTGGAGGTCGCTTCCACGCCTTGCTGGCCACTTGGCGAGATGAGTTGTACCTGAATTTTCTGGGTGGCGGGGAAGGTCTTGAACACGCTGGCCAGGTCCAGGCTTTTCAGCGCGCCCGGCGTGGCACAGGTGAACTGGTAGTGCGCATGGATCTCGCTGTGTTCGTGGTGATGTTCGTGGCCGTTGGCATCCTTGGCTTTGTCATGGTCTTCGTCGTGATCCTCGGGCTTGTCGCCGAACAGTGGGCTTTCCAGTTCCTGCTGCGCCACCACGCAACCGGCGGCGGGCGGCAGGCTGAACAGCGCCAGGGGTTTTTCCAGCTGGGCCCGCACGGCGGCGACCTTGGCCTTGTCCGCGTCGGTGCTGGCGGCGTGCTCGAAACCCACCAGGTTCATCGCCGGGCTTTCCAGTTCCAGTTCCAGGGTCTGGCCGTCCAGCGCCGCGTTCAGGCGGGCCACGCCATGCTCGTGAGCGCCGAGGCTGCCGTGCTCATGGTCGTGGTCGTGTTTTTCGGCCGCATGAGCGATGGCCAGGGGCAACAGAGCGAACGGCAGGGCGAGCAGCAGACGACGCATGGCAAGTCTCCGGGAGCGAACATGAAAAAAATGTTATGTAATCTTATAACAATAGTGGCGAGAGTTTGACCGCCTGCTTGGCGTTGCGCAAGACGCGTGGGAGCATGCTCGTCAGAAATATTCGGGAGCAGAGCGATGGTGCGGATTCGTGGAAGCATCGGCGAATGGCCGGTGGATTTGACCCTGGAACTGGACGAGGCCGACTGGGATCAGTTGAGTGCCCGGCTGGGGGCGCCGTTGCCGACGGCCAAGGCCGAAAGCGGCGCGCCTGTGGCCAAGCCGGTGAGTCAGGACGATGCGCTGTGGCAGATCGCCCGGGACTTGCTGCGCAAGGCCGGGCAATTGAGCGGCCCGGACCTGCTGGAGCAATTGGAAGGCCTGACCGGCAGCGCCGCGGCGGGCAAGCGCCTGCTGGTGCGCCTGCGCCATAGCGCACAGGTCAAGGTGGTGAGCGGCGGCGATACGCCGCTCTACAGCTGGATCGAGTAGGCGTCCCGGAATCGGCTCACCTGTAGGAGCGAGCTTGCTCGCGATAAACCTCGCGCGGAGAGCCAGGTACACCGCATCGCCAGCACACCGGTGTCTACAGCAGTGAATCAGTACAGCGCGGCGAACAGCTTGCGGCGGTAGGTGGTCACCAGCGGGTGATCGTTGCCCAGCAGTTCGAACACTTGCAGCAAGGTCTTGTGCGGCAGGCCTTCGTTGTAGCTGCGGTTGCGGATGAACAGCTTGAGCAGGGCATCCAGCGCCGCGTCGTACTGCTGGCGCGCCAGTTGCTGGATGGCCAGCTGATACACCGCCTCGTCGTCCTGCGGGTTCTGCGCCAGGCGGCTTTTCAGGTCGGCGCTGTCCGGCAGGTCGGCGGCCTGCTTGAGGAAGGTGATCTGCGCCTTGGCCCCGGCCAGCGCGGCCTTGTGCTCATCGCCGGTGACCGCGTCGAGCACGGTCTGGGCTTCGCCCAGTTCACCGCGTTCGGCCAGGCAGCGGGCATAGAGGATCAGCGCCTTGGCGTTGCTGTTGTCTTCGCCCAGCAGCACTTTCAGCGTGGCTTCGGCATCGGCGATGCGCCCTTCGGCGAACAGCGCTTCGGCCTGCTCCAGCGGGTCGGCGGCCTTGGGCGGCGGCATCTGCACATGGGGTTCGAGCATGGTGCGCACCGCGGACTCGGGTTGCGCTCCGGCAAAGCCGTCCACCGGCTGACCGTCCTTGAACAGCACCACGGTCGGCAGGCTGCGAATGCCGAAGCGGGCGACGATGTCCTGCTCGATATCGCAGTTGACCTTGGCCAGCAGCAGTTCGCCCTGATAGCTCTCGGCGATCTGTTGCAGCATCGGCATCAGCGCCTTGCAGGGCGCGCACCATTCGGCCCAGAAATCCACCAGCACCGGCTTGTGGAACGAGTTCTCGATCACCGACTGGTCGAAGTCGGCGGTGCTGGCGTCGAAAATGTACGGCGTGTCCTGACTCATGGGGGATCTCGAAAAAACCTGAATGGAGCCACTATAAGGCTTGGCGGGGGGCGGCTGAAAGCAGGGGATGGGTTGGCCGCTAGATTGTTTCGCGGGCAAGCCNCGATAGACCACACCGTGGTCTGTCCTGCATCAATCGCGCTGCGCGTGATACAGGCTCACTTCGCGAAACTCCCAGGGCTCGGCCAGATCCGGCAGGGTCAGGGCGTGGAGCATTTCCAGGCGTCGGTACAGCGGATGCTGGAAGTCCTTGACCCGGGAGTCCGCCACCAGCGCCTGGCGTCCGCGGCTGAGGAACTGATCCAGCAGCGGCAGGTTGGCGCGGTCGTAGAGCACGTCGGCTACCAGGATCAGGTCGAAGCGGTCGGCTTCCGCGAAAAAGTCCGTGGAGTAACCCAGTTCAACCCCGTTGAGCGCGGCATTCGCCCGGCAGGCGGCGATGGCCAGCGGGTCGAGGTCGCAGGCCACCACTTCCAGCGCGCCGGCTTTCAGCGCCGCTATGCCGGCCACGCCGGAGCCGGCGCCGAAATCCAGTACCCGCTTGCCTTGCACCCACTGCGGCCGCTCGGCCAGATAGCGCGCCAGGGCCAGGCCACTGGCCCAGCAGAAACTCCAGTACGGCGGTTCATGGAGAATTCGCCGGGTTTCTTCCGGGGTGAAGGCGCGGTCCATGTTGTCGGCATCGATCAACCACAGCTTCAGCTCGGTGTCCGGTAGTTCGCAGGCCACCAGTTGGGCATCGCCCAGCAGTTCGCTCAGGGCACGTTGCAGGTCGAGCGGCGGGGTCATGGTGCTTTGACGAATTGCAGCTGGCCCACGGCCTGGGTGGTCGGCTGGGTGATGAGTTGCGCCGGCAGGTGCAGGATCAACTGGCCGGACTGGCTGGCGCGGCCGCGCAGTTCGACGCGGGCGCCCACCGGGAAGACATCGGGGTTGAAGCGCAGGCGAAACGGCAGGACCTTGTTGTTGCCGATCAGGTTGCTGCTGGCCAGCAAACGTTGCGGCCGGCCGCGCTCGTCGATCACCAGCAGCGCCAGTTCCACTTCGGCACCCGCCGGGACGCCCTGCAGGGTGCCGCTCAGTTCACGCTGGTAGGCTGGCAGGGGGCCGAGGTCGGTGGATTCCTTGGCTTTTTTCACACTCTGCTGGGGCGGCACGGTGGAGGCGACAGGTTTCGGGGCGTCGCTGCTGCAAGCCACCAGCAGGCTGAAAAGGCTGAGCAGAACGAGCGGTCGTAGTGGCATGCGAAGCTCCAACAAGGCGAAATTCCATGTGCAAAACATAATAGTCGGTCTGTATACCGTAAAGGCTATGGCTTGTCTTGCCAGTGGGATGCGCTACCATGGCCCTCCCTTTTTTTGTTGCCTGCCACCATGCACTGTCCCTTCTGCGGTGCCAACGACACCAAGGTCATCGACTCGCGTCTGGTCGCCGAAGGCGAACAGGTGCGCCGCCGGCGTGAATGCCTGGCCTGCGGTGAACGTTTCACCACTTTCGAAACCGCCGAACTGGTGTTGCCGCGCCTGATCAAGACTGACGGCAGCCGTCAGCCCTTCGACGAAGAAAAACTCCGCGCTGGCATGCAGCGTGCCCTGGAAAAACGTCCGGTCAGCGTCGAGCGCCTGGAAGCCGCGCTGGTGCATATCAAGCACAAGCTGCGCGCCACCGGCGAACGCGAGGTCAAGTCCCTGGTCGTCGGCGAACTGGTGATGGCCGAGCTGCAAAAGCTCGATGAAGTGGCCTATATCCGCTTCGCCTCGGTCTACCGACGCTTCCAGGATCTCAACGAATTCCGCGAAGAGATCGACCGTCTCGCCCGCGAGCCGGGCAAAGAATGAACATCTCCGGCGAACAGGCGGTGCTCGACGCCCACTATATGGCGCGAGCCCTGGAGCTGGCCGCAAAGGGCCGCTTCAGCACTCACCCCAATCCCCGGGTCGGTTGCGTGATCGTGCGCGACGGCCAGGTCGTCGGCGAAGGCTGGCATGTGCGGGCCGGCGAGCCCCATGCCGAAGTTCACGCCCTGCGTGCCGCCGGTGCCAACGCCCGCGGCGCCACCGCTTACGTGACCCTCGAACCCTGCAGCCATCACGGCCGTACGCCGCCGTGCGCCGATGCCCTGGTGGATGCCGGCGTGGCGCGGGTCGTGGCGGCGATGCAGGACCCCAATCCGGAAGTCGCCGGCCGTGGCCTGCAGCGCCTGGCCCAGGCCGGCATTGCCACCCACAGCGGAGTGATGGAGCAGGAAGCGCGGGCGCTCAACCGGGGTTTCCTCAAACGCATGGAACACGGCTTGCCGTTCGTGCGGGTCAAGCTGGCCATGAGCCTGGACGGGCGCACCGCCATGGCCAGCGGCGAAAGCCAGTGGATCACCGGACCCGCCGCGCGTTCCGCGGTGCAGCGCCTGCGGGCCGAGGCCAGTGTGGTGCTGACCGGTGCCGACACAGTGCTGGCGGACAACGCCCGACTGACGGTGCGTGCCGAGGAGCTGGGGCTGGACGCGGAACAGACCGCCCTGGCCATGAGCCGTCCACCCTTGCGCGTATTGATCGACGGCCGCCTGCGGGTGCCGCTCGATGCGCCGTTCTTCAAGGCGGGGCCGGCATTGGTCGCTACCTGTGCCGCGGTGGAGGAGCAGTACGCCAATGGCCCGGAATGCCTGATCGTGCCGGGTGCCGATGGCCAGGTGGACCTGCGTCGGCTGCTGAGCGAGCTGGCCGCCCGTGGCGTCAACGAGGTGCTGGTGGAAGCCGGCCCACGCCTGGCGGGTGCCTTTGCCCAGCAAGGCCTGGTGGACGAGTACCAGATCTTTGTCGCCGGCAAGTTCCTCGGCTCCTCGGCGCGACCGCTGCTCGACTGGCCGCTGGCGCAGATGCGCGAGGCGCCGCAGCTGAAAATCATTGAAATGCGCGCCGTAGGCGATGACTGGCGAGTCATTGCCATTCCTCTGCCAGCAGCGAGCGTATAATTTCGGGCCTTCGCCACGCGGCGACCCTGTTCTCGAGGAGGACTCCATGTTTACAGGCATCATCGAATCCATCGGCAGCATCCGTGCATTGACTCCCAAAGGCGGCGATGTGCGGGTGTATGTGGAAACCGGCAAGCTCGACCTGGGCGACGTGAAACTGGGCGACAGCATCGCGGTGAACGGCGTCTGCCTGACCGCGGTGGAATTGCCGGGCGACGGCTTCTGGGCCGACGTCAGCCGCGAGACCCTGGACTGCACCGCTTTCCATCAGTTGAAGGCCGGCAGCCGGGTCAACCTGGAAAAGGCCCTGACTCCGACTACCCGCCTGGGCGGTCACCTGGTCAGCGGCCACGTCGACGGTGTCGGCGAAGTGGTAGCCCGGGAAGAAAATGCCCGTGCCATCCAGTTCCGCATCCGCGCGCCCAAGGACCTGGCCAAGTACATCGCCCACAAGGGCTCGATCACCGTCGACGGCACCAGCCTGACGGTCAACGCGGTCAATGGCGCCGAGTTCGAGCTGACCATCGTCCCGCACACGCTGGCCGAAACCATCATGGCCGACTACCGGCCGGGTCGGCAGGTCAACCTCGAAGTCGACCTGCTGGCGCGTTACCTGGAGCGCCTGCTGCTGGGCGACAAGGCCGCGGAGCCTTCGAGCGGCGGCATTACCGAAAGTTTTCTGGCCGCTAACGGCTACCTCAAATCCTGAACCTCAAATTTTGAAAGAAGGGGGGTGCCGCGTGGCGCTCAACAGCATCGAAGAACTGGTTGAAGACATCCGCCAAGGCAAGATGGTCATCCTCATGGATGACGAAGACCGCGAGAACGAAGGCGACCTGATCATGGCCGCCGAGTGCTGCAAGGCCGAGCACATCAACTTCATGGCCAAGCACGCCCGCGGCCTGATCTGCATGCCGATGAGCCGCGAGCGTTGCGAGCTGCTCAAGCTGCCCTTGATGGCGCCGCGCAACGGTTCCGGGTTCGGCACCAAGTTCACCGTGTCCATCGAGGCCACCACCGGGGTGACCACCGGCATCTCCGCCGCCGACCGCGCACGCACGGTGCAGGCGGCCGCTGCCAAGGACGCCAAGGCCGAAGACATCGTCAGCCCGGGCCACATCTTCCCGCTGATGGCCCAGCCGGGCGGCACCCTGGCCCGCGCCGGCCACACCGAAGCCGCCTGCGACCTGGCGCGCATGGCCGGTTTCGAGCCGAGCGGGGTGATCTGCGAAGTGATGAACGACGACGGCACCATGTCCCGTCGCGCCGAACTGGAAGCCTTCGCCGCCGAACACAAGATCAAGATCGGCACCATCGCCGACCTGATTCACTACCGGATGATCCACGAACGTACCGTTCAGCGGATTGCCGAGCAGCCGCTGGACAGCGAATTGGGCCAGTTCAACCTGGTGACCTACCGTGATTCGGTGGAAGGCGACGTGCACATGGCGCTGACCCTGGGCAACATCTGCGCCGAAGAACCGACCCTGGTTCGCGTGCACAACATGGATCCGCTGCGCGACCTGCTGATGGTCAAGCAGCCTGGCCGCTGGAGCCTGCGGGCCGCCATGGCCACGGTGGCCGAGGCTGGCAGCGGCGTGGTGCTGTTGCTGGGCCACCCGCTGGACGGCGACGTGCTGCTGGCGCATATCCGCGAAACGGCCGAACATCAGCCGGTGAAAAAACCGACCACCTACAGCATCGTCGGTGCCGGTTCGCAGATCCTGCGCGACCTGGGCGTGCGTAAAATGCGCCTGATGAGTGCGCCGATGAAATTTAATGCGATATCCGGTTTCGACCTGGAAGTTGTAGAATACGTGCCCTCCGAATAAAAGCCGGCTGCCTGCGGCTTGAAATTCGCGGTTCAAATATCACTAGTGAGCGCGTAGTGAACGCGCTCCGGCTCTTTAAGAGATTTGTCGAATGACCCTGAAGACCATCGAAGGTACCTTCATCGCCCCCAAAGGCCGCTATGCCCTGGTGGTCGGCCGTTTCAACAGCTTCGTCGTCGAAAGCCTGGTCAGCGGCGCCGTTGACGCCCTGGTCCGTCACGGCGTGAGCGAAAGCGACATCACCGTGATCCGTGCCCCCGGCGCCTTCGAGATCCCGCTGGTTGCGCAGAAAGTCGCGCAGAAGGGCGAGTTCGCGGCGATCATCGCCCTGGGTGCGGTCATTCGTGGCGGCACTCCGCACTTCGAATACGTGGCGGGCGAATGCACCAAGGGCCTGGCCCAGGTGTCCATGGAGTTCGGCGTACCGGTCGCCTTCGGCGTGCTGACCGTCGACTCGATCGAGCAAGCCATCGAACGTTCCGGCACCAAGGCCGGCAACAAAGGTGCTGAAGCTGCCTTGTCCGCTCTGGAAATGGTCAGCCTGCTGGCGCAGTTGGAGGCCAAGTGATTAGCGACGAAAGCGATCGTTTCAACCCGCGCGATCCGAAACCTGCGGACGCTGGCAAGCCATCCAAGAGCGCCAAGCGTCGCGAAGCCCGTCAGCTCGCGACCCAGGCGCTGTACCAATGGCACATGGCCAAGCACTCGCTGAACGAGATCGAAGCGCAGTTCCGGGTCGACAACGATTTCACCGACATCGACGGTGCCTACTTCCGTGAGATCCTGCACGGCGTTCCGGCCAACAAGAACGAGATCGACAACGCGCTCGCCCCTTGCCTGGACCTCACCATCGAAGAGCTGGACCCGGTCGAACTGGCGGTCCTGCGCCTGTCCACCTGGGAACTGCTCAAGCGTGTCGACGTGCCGTACCGCGTTGTGATCAACGAAGGTATCGAACTGGCCAAGGTCTTCGGCTCCACCGACGGCCACAAGTTCGTCAACGGCGTACTCGACAAGCTGGCCCCGCGTCTGCGTGAAGCTGAAGTGAAGGCATTCAAGCGCTGATCCGCGCTTGCAGCTGCCATGGGCGAGTTTGAGCTGATCCGTAACTTCTTCGCTGCCGCGCCTTGTGCGCAGGGCGGCGAGGGCGTTGCACTGGGGATTGGCGACGACTGCGCCTTGCTGGCTGTTGCCCCTGGCGAACAGTTGGCGATTTCCACCGACACCCTGGTGGCCGGTGTGCATTTCGCAGATCCCTGCGACCCTTTCCTGCTCGGCCAGCGCTCGCTGGCAGTGGCGGTCAGTGACCTGGCGGCCATGGGCGCCGCGCCCGTCGCCTTCACCCTTGCCCTGACCCTGCCGAGGGTCGAAGCCGATTGGCTGCAAGCCTATGCCAATGGCCTGAGCGCCATGGCCCAGAGTTGTGGCGTGCGCCTGGTAGGCGGCGACACCACGCGCGGCCCCTTGACCCTGACCATGACCGTGTTCGGTCGCGTGCCCGCCGGCCAGGCCCTGACCCGCCGCGGTGCCCGTCCGGGCGACCTGCTGTGCGTTGGCGGCGAGCTGGGCAATGGCGCTGGCGCCTTGCCCCTGGTGCTTGGGCAGCGCAGCGCCGATCCGGATATCGCAGGCCCCTTGCTGGCCCACTACTGGTCGCCGCAACCGCAACTGGCCCTGGGCCAGGCGCTGCGCGGCAAGGCCAGCGCGGCCATGGATATCTCCGATGGCCTGCTGGCCGACTGCGGGCACATTGCTGCGGCTTCGGCTGTCGGCTTGCTGATCGAAAGTGAAAAACTGCCGATGTCCCGGGCGTTGTTGAGCTTTCTCGGTGAGAATGGCGCCCGCTCGGCGGCACTCAGCGGCGGTGACGACTACGTACTGGTCTTCACCTTGCCCGAAGCCGAGCTGGCGCCGCTGCTCGCTGCCGGTTGGCCAGTGCATGTGCTGGGCCGGGTCGTGGCCGGGCAGGGCGTGGTGCTGCTGGATGCCGAGGGGCGGAACATCACCCCGAGCGCTCGGGGCTATCAACATTTTCCGGAGACACCGTGACAGATCATCCCAAACAGGTTCCGGCAGAGAACGTGCCGCCTTCCGTCTGGCGTAATCCCTGGCATTTCCTGGCCTTCGGTTTCGGTTCGGGCACCTTGCCCAAGGCCCCGGGCACCTGGGGCTCGCTGGTGGCGCTGCCTTTCATTCCGCTGTGGCAGATGCTGCCGGACTGGGGCTACTGGCTGATGCTCGGCATCACCATGCTGTTCGGCTTCTGGCTGTGCGGCAAGGTGGCCGACGACCTGCGGGTGCATGACCACGAAGGCATCGTCTGGGACGAAATGGTCGGCATGTGGATCACCCTGTGGCTGGTGCCGGAAGGCTGGCAGTGGTTGCTGGCGGGCTTCCTGATGTTCCGCTTCTTCGACATTCTCAAACCCTGGCCGATCCGCTGGATCGACCGGCATGTGCACGGCGGTATCGGGATCATGCTCGACGACGTGCTGGCCGGTGTCTTCGCCTGGCTGGCGATGCAGGGGCTGGTGTGGTGCTTTGCCTGAGGAATCGGCCATGTCGGTCGCTCGCGCTCTGCTGGTAACGCTCTGTGTCTTGGCCGCCAGCCTGGTCCGGGCCGCTGAGCCGGCGGCACTGCCCGGGGAAATCCGGGTGGCCAGCGAGGAGTGGGACAGCTACACCCAGGCCGATGGCCAGGGCATGGCCTGGGATATCCTGCGCGAGGTCTTCGAGACCCAGGGCGTGAAGCTCGACATGCGCAGCGTGCCTTACACCCGTTCGGTCGGGCTGGTGCAGCGGCGTGAAGTCGATGCCCTGGTCGGCTCCTATCGGGACGAAACCGACGGTGCGTTGTATCCGCGCTGGAATTACGATACCGACCATATCTACAGCCTGGGTCTGGCGACGAATCCGCCGCCGACCCTGGCCACGCTCGGCAACTACCGCCTGGTCTGGGTACGTGGCTACCGCTACCAGGACTACTTGCCCAACATTCAGCGCTTCAATGAAATCCGCCGGCGGGTCGGCATTTTGCCGATGCTCCAGCAAGGCCGCGCCGACTTCTATATCGATGCCCTGACCGAAGTCGATTTTGTCCTGTCCCAGGCCGAGGACCGCGCGCAATTCCGGCGCACTCACTTGGCCGAACTGCCGCTGTTCCTGGGTTTTGCCAACAATGAACGGGGCCGGGTACTGCGCGCGCTGTTCGATCGGCGGATGGCCGAGTTGGTGAAGAACGGCCGTTTGCGGCCGATTTTCCAGCGCTGGAAGCAGCCCTATCCGTTCGATGCCGGACGTCCGCCTGACGACCGTTGATCTAACTTCTCGATCTTTATGCTCGATAATTCAGCCTAAGCGTCTGTCGGAAGCTGCTGTTACAATGCCGCCTCTGCGAATCTCCAGTCCCATACAGATCAGGAGCACAACGGTGCCCGTCGTTTTTGTTGCCGCTTCCAAGCTGCCCACCCCTTTTGCGCAATTCACCATGCACGGTTTTCTCGATGAAGCCACCGGCCGCGAGCACGTCGTGCTCAGCCTGGGTGATATTGCCGATGGCGCTCCGGTGCTCGGCCGGTTGCACTCCGAATGCCTGACCGGCGATGCCCTGTTCAGCCAGCGCTGCGACTGCGGTTCGCAACTGGAAGCCGCCCTGCAGGCGATCGCCCGCGAAGGTCGTGGTGTACTCCTGTACCTGCGTCAGGAAGGCCGTGGCATTGGCTTGCTCAACAAGATCCGCGCCTATGAGTTGCAGGACGGCGGCGCCGACACCGTGGAAGCCAACGAGCGCCTGGGCTTTGCCGCCGACCAGCGTGACTACGCCATGTGCCTGCCGATGCTCGAGCACCTGGGGGTGAAATCCCTGCGCCTGATGACCAACAACCCGCGCAAGGTCAAAGCCCTGACCGAGATGGGCATAGTCGTGGCCGAGCGCGTGCCGCTGCATACCGGCCACAACCCGCACAACAAACTCTACCTGGCCACCAAGGCCAGCAAGCTCGACCACATGATGGGCAACGAGCACCAGGGCGAGGTAGACCGGGCGTGACCCGCGCTCAGGTCCGGCGGCGCCTGGCCGTCAGCTGGTGGCAATACCTGGCGCTGGCGCTGCTGCCGCTGTTCGTGCTCAACCTGGTGTTTGGCCAGGGCGAGCCGCTGCTGCCGATCCTGGCGATGCCGTTGTTCATTGCCGGGGTGGCTTCGATGTTTGTCAGCCTGCGTTTCTTCGGCGGCTACAAACGCGCGCTAATCGCCACCCATAAAGCCCTCGATACCCCTGAAGAACCAGCCGCCTGGATCGAACTGGCGGCCCGCCGCCGCGCGGCATTTCTGGCCGCGGCGCTGCCGGCCTGGGTCGGCGCCCTGGCGGTGTTCGTCGGCCTGGAAGCTGTGCCGCTGATCCTGCTGGCGCTGTCCACCGCGGTGCTGTTCTACCTCTACCGCATCCCGCGTCAGCTCGGTTGATGCGCTGCTGGCTGGCAGTCCTGCTGCTGGCCTTCGCTGGCCCGGCGCTGGCTGTGGAGCGTGTGGTCAGCCTTGCGCCTTCGCTGTCGGAAATCGTTGTCGAGCTGGATTCCGCCGATCTGCTGGTCGGCGTGCTGGATGCCGGCGAGCGTCCCCCTCAATTGCAGCACCTGCCGTCGGTGGGCCGCTACGGCCAGCTGGACATGGAGCGCCTGCTCAGTCTCAAGCCGGATCTGCTCCTGCTCTGGCCCGGCAGCATCGGCCCGGCCCAGCGCGAGCAGCTCAGCCGCCTGGGTATCCCGACCCTGGTGGCCGAACCCCACAGCCTTGACCAGCTCACCACCCAGATCGAAACCATCGCCACCCAGCTCGGACGTCCACAACGCGGCCTGGTGCGAGCCAACGAGTTGCGGCAGCAACTGGCCAGCCTGCGTCAGCGCTATGCCCGCAGCGCGCCGATGGTGGTGTTTTATCAGGTCTGGGACCAGCCGCTGTACACCGTGGGCGGCGGGCAAATCATCAGTGATGCCTTGAGTGTGTGCGGCGCGCGCAACGTGTTTGCCGACCTGCCGCTGCCGGCGCCCCAGGTCAGCGTCGAGGCGGTGTTGCAGCGTAACCCTGAAGTGATCCTGGCCAGCACCCAGGCCCAGCTGGACGCCTGGAAAGCCTGGCCGCAACTGAAGGCCGTGGCCCAAGGCAGGTTGTTGCTGATCAGCGATAAAGGCCTGGAGCGGCCGAGCGGGCAGATGATCGCCGCGACGGCCAAGCTCTGTGAGCTGCTTGATTCTGAGTAGCTGCGGCTAGCGAATCG
>NZ_JBQENK010000023.1:0-61209 GCF_052044735.1 Pseudomonas sp. 22526 | reverse complement strand
CGATAGCGCCCTCATTGGCGCCGCGTGACTAAAGCTCCGGCGTCCAGGTCACCCCGAACATCCAGGCCCGGCCTTGCTCCCGATACCCGTACTGCGCGCCGTCATGGCTGTACAGCACCCGGCTGTAGGACTTGTCGAGCAGATTGTCGACCTTCAACTCCAGCCGGACCTCGCGATTCAGCGCCCAGCTGCCGCGCAACCCCAGCAGGGCATAACCGCCAAGGCGTTGCTGGTTGGCCGGGTCGTCATAGCTGCTGCTCACCGCCTGCCAGCTGGCGCCGAGGCCCAGGCGGTCGAACTGCCGATCCAGGTCCAGGCTCAGGGTGCGTCGAGCTCGGCGGGCCAGAGTGTGGCCGGTGTCGCGGTCGCGGGGATCGATGATTGCCAGCCCCAGATTGCTCTGCCAGCCGAACAGTTCCTGCTTCAGCGCGGCTTCAAAGCCGTTGATGCGCGCTGAACTGACATTTTGCGGGCCGTTGCTGGCGAAAACGATCGCGTCCTTGAGATCGGTCCGGTACAGCGAGGCCTCAAGCCGGCTGCTGTCGCTGAGCTGGCTACGCCACTGCACTTCGTAGCTTTTCGAGGTCTCGGGCTTCAGGTCCGGGTTGCTGTTGATGAAGCCGTTGTCATTCGGGTAGTAGAGGTCATTGAAGGTCGGGGCGCGGAAGCCCTCGCTGTAAGTCAGCAACAGATCGTTGTCCGGGTTCAGCGGCAGGGTGAAGGTGCCGCTCCAGCTGTTCTGGCCGCCGAACTGCTGGTTCTGGTCGCGGCGCAGGCCCAGCTCGGTGGAGAAACTCTCGGCCTTGAAGCGATGCTGGACAAAGGCCGCGCGGTTCCAGCGGCTGTCCTCGGCGAAGTCGGTGCTGCTGTTGACCCGGTCCTGGTACCAGTCGCCACCGACGATCAGGCTGTTGCGTTCGTCGAGGGTCAGGTCGTTCTGCCAGTTCACCGAGTCGCGGTAGGTGTTGAATACCGAGCGTTCGTCGCTGAGCTTGTCGAGGGTTTTCTCGCGGTTCTCGCTGTGGCCCAGTTCCAGGCGCGATTTCCAGGCCTCGTTGATACGCCCGTGGACATAGCTGCTGAAGCTGCTGACCGCGAATTCGCTGTAGGGCTTCTGGGGGAGGCTCTCGAAGGCGCTGCCATTGAAATACGAACGCCCGAAGGGGTTGTCAAACTCGCTTTTGCCGCGGTTATCCAGCAGGTTCAGGCCCGCTTCCCAGTCGTCATTGAAGGCGTGGCTCAGGCTCAGGCTGAGGGACTGGTTGCGGTAGGCGTCATCATCGCGATCGCTGGCATAGGACTCGTGGGTGCGATTGCTCCCGTGCGTGTCGTCGAGGCTGGCGCCCAGGCTGAGGCGGGTCTGCTGGTCGCCGCCGGACAGGCCGATGCTGCGCTCCCAGCTCTGGTGGCTGCCCAGCCCCAGGTGCAGGCGGGGTTGCAGGCCCTGCTCGGCACTGCGTCGGGTGAAGATCTGGATCACCCCGCCGATGGCGTCGCTGCCGTAAATCACCGAGCGCGAACCGCGCAGCACTTCCACCCGCTCGATCTGCTGGATATTCAGATGCTGCAGGTTGCTGTCGCCGGAGCTCGAACTGCCGATGCGCTGGCCGTCCACCAGCACCAGGGTCTGCGCCGACGAAGTGCCGCGGATATAGATCCCCGGCACGCTGCCCCGGCCGCCGCTCTGCGCCACCTGCACGCCAGGCACCCGTTGCAGCAGGTCGGTGACGCTGGAGGGTTGCAGGCGGTCGATATCGTCGCGGGTGAAGACGGTGTTGGCGGCGCTGCTGTCGTTGCGTGCCTGCACCTGGCGGTTGGCGCTGATCAGCGTGTCCGGCAGCTTGAGGGCTTGTTCACGCTCGAGAGTATCGGCCAGCAGTTGGCCGGCGGGCAGCAGGGCGAGGGGCAGGGCGAGACGCGAGAGTTTCATCGACAATCCATTGCGGCTGGCGAGGCAGGGGCCGGGGACAACCCCTGTAGCCGCTGCCGAAGGCTGCGATCGGCCCCGAAGGGGCCGTCGCTTTTGAGGCTTACAGGTTACAGCCCGAGCAGGCGCAGGCGTTCCCGCACGGCGGCTTCGATGCCGGCTTCGTCCAGGCCGCATTCGGCCAGCATCTGCGCCGGCTTGGCGTGTTCGACGTAGAGGTCCGGCAAGCCCAGGTGCAGGATCGGCTTGAGGATCGCCTCGCGCGCCAGGAACTCGCTGACCGCGCCGCCGGCGCCGCCCATGATGGCGTTCTCTTCGACGGTCACCAGCAGCTCGTGGCTGGCGGCGATCTCACGTACCAGGGCTTCGTCCAGCGGTTTGACGAAACGCATGTCGACCACGGTGGCATCCAGCTTGTCGGCGACTTTCAGCGCCTCGGCCAGTTGCACGCCGAATACCAGCAGGGCGACCTTGCTGCCCTGGCGGCGAACCACGCCCTTGCCGATCTCGATCGGCTCCAGGTCTTTTTCGATGGTGGCGTTCGGGCCGGTACCGCGTGGGTAACGTACGGCGGCCGGGCCGTTGTACAGATGGCCGGTGCTGAGCATCTTGCGCAGCTCGTTCTCGTCGCTCGGGGTCATCACCAGCATGCCGGGGATGCAGCGCAGGAACGACAGGTCGAAGCTGCCGGCGTGGGTCGGGCCGTCTTCGCCCACCAGGCCGGCGCGGTCGATGGCGAACAGCACGTCGAGGTTCTGCACCGCAACGTCATGCACAAGCTGGTCGTAACCGCGCTGCAGGAAGGTCGAATAGATCGCCACCACCGGCTTGGCGCCTTCGCAGGCCATGCCGGCCGCCAGGGTCACGGCGTGCTGCTCGGCAATCGCCACGTCGAAGTAGCGCAGCGGGAAGCGCTCGCTGAAAGCCACCAGGTCCGAGCCTTCCTTCATCGCCGGGGTAATGCCCACCAGGCGCGGGTCGGCGGCGGCCATGTCGCACAGCCATTCGCCGAACACACCGGAGTACTTCGGCCCGCCGGCCTTTTTCGGCGCGGCGGCGGGGCTGTCCAGGGGGTCGAGCTTGGTGATGGCGTGGTAGCCGATCGGGTCGACTTCCGCCGGGGCGAAACCCTTGCCCTTTTTGGTCACCACGTGCAGGAACTGCGGGCCCTTGAGGTCGCGCATGTTGCGCAGGGTGGCGATCAGGGTCGGCAGGTCGTGGCCATCGATCGGGCCGATGTAGTTCCAGCCCAGCTCTTCGAACAGGGTGCCGGGGACCAGCATGCCTTTTGCGTATTCTTCGGTGCGGCGGGCGATTTCCCAGGCGCCGGGCAGGCGCGACAGCACCTTCTTGCTGCCTTCGCGCATGCTGGCGTAGGTACGGCTGGAGAGGATCTTGGCCAGGTAGTTGGACAGGCCGCCGACGTTGCGCGAGATCGACATGTCGTTGTCGTTGAGGATCACCAGCATGTTGGCGTCCACTTCCGGCGCGTGGTTCAGCGCCTCGAAGGCCATGCCCGCGGTCAGGGCGCCGTCGCCGATCACTGCGATCGCCTTGCGCTCGCTGTTCTGCAGGCGGGCGGCAATGGCCATGCCCAGCGCTGCGCTGATCGAGGTGCTGGAATGGCCGACGCCAAAGGTGTCGTACTCGCTCTCGGAACGTCGCGGGAAGGCGGCCAGGCCATCCTTCTGGCGCAGGCTGGCCATGCGCTCGCGGCGACCGGTGAGGATCTTGTGCGGATAAGCCTGATGACCCACGTCCCACACCAGACGGTCGTCCGGCGTGTCGAAGACGTAATGCAGCGCGATGGTCAGCTCGATGACGCCCAGGCCGGCACCGAAATGCCCACCGGTCTGGCCGACCGTATAGAGCAATTCCAGGCGCAACTCATCGGCCAGGGTTTCCAGCTCGGCTTCGCCTAACCGGCGCAGGCCGTCCGGCGTGTTGGCACGGTCGAGCAGGGGCGTGGTCGGGCGCTTGCGGGGAATCTCATGAAACGTCGTGGGCATCAGGCGAATCGTTATAGGTATAAAAGAGGCGGCAGTTTACCTTATGCATCGCAAGCTGCCCACGCAGAGCGCGGAACTTGGCTGATATGCGGTCTGCCGCGCCGGGGTCGATCAACTGCGTCGTTCGACGATATAACGCGCCAGTTCCCGCAGGGGCTCGGCGGCCGCGTCAAAGGGTCGCAGTGCGTGCAGGGCCTGATCGCGCAGCTCCAGGGCATAGGCCTTGGCCGCTTCCAGGCCGAGCAGGGCCGGGTAGGTCGGCTTGTCCCGGGCGATGTCGGCACCCTGGCGTTTGCCGAGGGTCGCGGTATCGCTTTCCACGTCGAGAATGTCGTCCTGCACCTGGAACGCCAGGCCGATGGCCTGGGCATAGGTCTGCAAGGACTTGAGCTCGTCTTTTTCGGCCCGGCCGCTGGCCAGGGCGCCCAGTTTGACGCTGGCCTCGATCAGCGCGCCAGTCTTGTGCCGGTGCATGTATTCCAGGGCTTTCTGGTCGAGCTTGAGGCCGACCGAACCGAGGTCGATGGCCTGGCCGCCGACCATGCCCGCCGGGCCCGCCGCCAGCGCCAGGGCGCTGACCATCCGCAGGCGGATCTCGGCGCTCGAATCGCTCAGGCGCGGGTCGAGCAGGGCGCTGAAGGCCAGGCTCTGCAAACCGTCGCCGGCGAGAATCGCGCAGGCTTCATCGAAGGCTTTGTGGGTGGTCGGCTGGCCGCGACGCAAATCGTCGTCGTCCATCGCCGGCAAATCGTCGTGCACCAGGGAATAGGCGTGGATCAGCTCCACGGCGCAGGCCGCGCCGTTGGCCTGTTCAGGCCGGGCACCGAGGGCTTCGCAGGCGGCATAGGCCAGCAGCGGGCGCACGCGCTTGCCGCCGTTCATCACGCTGTAGCGCATGGCCTCGTAAAGACGGGCCAGCTCCGGGCTTGGTGCGTGGAACAGGGTTTCCAGTGCAGCATTGACCCGGGCCTGGCTGCTGGCCTGATAGGCCGCGATCATTCTGGCTGTTCCGCGTCGAAGGGTTCTTCGGCCAGCTCGCCATCGCGCTCCAGCAGGATCTGCACCTTCTGCTCGGCCTGGGCCAGCGCCGCCTGGCAATCGCGGGTCAGGCCGATGCCTTGCTCGAAGGCGGTCAACGAGTCTTCCAGCGACAGCTCGCCGTTCTCCAGACGCTCGACCAGCGTTTGCAGGTCGGCGAGGGATTGTTCGAAATCTAAGGCAGCTTTTTTGCGGGCCATGGCGGCTATCCCGGTTGACGTTAAACCGGCGCGACACTAGCAGACATGGGGTTTCGGGGCAAATGAGCGGCGCTCGCCGAACGGGGCTGCAGGGCGATTTTCTGCCCTGGGTCAGGGGCTTGTCGTGTGGGCCAGCCTTCTGTCGCCATTTCTTGCTTTGCGACAAGGAAAGTTGCGCGCACTTGCCTTGCAATGGCCCATCGTTGATTGGCAAGGAGAAGCTGCAATGAGTGTTTTTCGAAGTGTATTGGGGGCCTGTGTGCTGCTGGGCAGCTGTGCCAGCAGCCTGGTGCTGGCCAGTGGGGCCGAGGATCTGCAGCGGGTGAAGGTCGACCTGGTCGCGCCGCCGCTGGTTCATCCCCATGAGCAAGTGGTCAGCGGGCCGCCCAAGGTGGTGCAGTTCCGCATGAGTATCGAAGAGAAAAAAATGGTCATCGACGACCAGGGCACCACGCTGCAGGCCATGACCTTCAACGGCTCCATGCCCGGCCCGACCCTGGTGGTGCATGAGGGGGACTATGTGGAGCTGACGCTGGTCAATCCGGCGACCAACAGCATGCCCCACAACGTCGACTTTCACGCGGCCACCGGCGCCCTGGGCGGGGCGGGCCTGACCCAGGTGGTGCCAGGGCAGGAAGTGGTGCTGCGCTTCAAGGCCGACCGCAGCGGCACCTTTGTCTACCACTGTGCGCCGCAAGGCATGGTGCCGTGGCACGTGGTGTCGGGCATGAACGGCGCGCTGATGGTGCTGCCCCGTGACGGCCTGCGCGATCCTCAGGGCAAACCCTTGCATTACGACCGCGTCTACACCATCGGCGAATCCGACCTGTATATCCCCAAGGACAAGGACGGCCACTACAAGGACTACCCGAACCTGGCGTCCAGTTACCAGGACACCCGCGCGGTGATGCGCACCCTGACCCCGAGCCACGTGGTGTTCAACGGCCGGGTCGGCGCCCTGACCGGGGCCAACGCGCTGACCTCCAAGGTCGGGGAGAGCGTGCTGTTCATCCACTCCCAGGCCAACCGCGACAGCCGTCCGCACCTGATCGGCGGCCATGGCGACTGGGTCTGGACCACCGGCAAATTCGCCAACCCGCCGCAACGCAACATGGAAACCTGGTTTATCCCTGGCGGCTCCGCGGTCGCGGCGCTGTACACCTTCAAGCAGCCGGGCACCTACGTGTACCTCAGCCACAACCTGATCGAGGCCATGGAGCTGGGGGCCCTGGCCCAGATCAAGGTGGAGGGGCAGTGGGACGACGACCTGATGACCCAGGTGAAGGCGCCGGGGCCGATCGTCGAGAGCAAGTAACAGGAGGAAGGGCGGGGATATTGTTCATGTCTTGAACATTTCGGGAAAGTCCGTAATATCCCCACCATGCTCATCGATCAAATCAAAGCGCTGGCCAGCGACATCCGCATGCAGATGCTTGAATGGCTGAAGGACCCGGAAGGCAACTTTCCGCCCCAGGGGCATGACGCGCCGAAAGAAATCGGCATCTGCATGACTCACCTGCAGCACAAGGCCGCGCTTTCGGCGTCCAGCACCTCCAGCCATCTGGCGATCCTGCAGCAGGCTGGCCTGGTCGAGGCCACACGTATCGGCAAGTGGACCTACTTTCGCCGTAACGAAGCCGCCATTGCGGCCTTTGCCGAGCAACTGAAGCGCGAACTCTGAGTTTTTTTACTTGAACATTTCGTTATTTTTCGAAATGAAAGGCAACCCAGGAGATCTGTCCATGAAAGCAATCTACGTACAAATCGGTGGTGGCTACGACAAAGTAGTGGTCGGCGAGGCTCCGGCAGCGGCGCCGCAAGCGGGCGAAATCACCGTGCGCCTGCGCGCCAGCTCCCTCAACTACCACGATTTCGCGGTGGTCAGCGGCATGTGGGGGCCGAGCGAATTGCGCATCCCGATGGCCGATGGCGCCGGTGAAGTGGTAGCCGTGGGCGAGGGGGTCAGTGAATTCGCCGTCGGCGACTCGGTGGTCAGCACCTTCTTCCCCGAGTGGCTGGACGGCCGGCCCAATGTCGTAGGTTTTGCCACGGTGCCGGGCGACGGCCTGGACGGCTATGCCCGGGAAGTCGTTACCGCCCGCGCCACCTCCTTTACCCGTGCGCCCAAGGGCTGGAGCCACGCCGAAGCGGCGACCCTGACCACTGCCGGCCTCACCGCCTGGCGCGCGCTGGTGGACGACGGCCGGGTGACCGCCGGCGATACCGTACTGGTGCAAGGCACCGGTGGCGTGTCGATCTTCGCCCTGCAATTCGCCAAGATGCTCGGTGCCACCGTGATCGCCACTTCGTCCAGCGACGCCAAGCTGGAGCGTTTGAAAGCCCTCGGCGCCGATCACCTGATCAACTACCGCGAGGATCCGGCCTGGGGCGAAACCGTGCAGAAGCTCACCGCCGGCCGTGGCGTCGACCATGTGATCGAAGTGGGCGGCCCGGCCACCCTAGAGCAATCGATGATCGCCGCCCGGGTTGGTGGCCATATCTCGGTGATCGGTATCCTGACCGGCGTGGCCGGCGAGTTCCCGATCGTCACCGCGCTGGTCAAGCAACTGCGCCTGCAAGGCGTGCTGGTGGGCAGCCGTCGGCAACAGCAGGACATGGTCCGTGCCATCGACGCCAACGGCATGCATCCGGTCCTCGACAAGCATTTCGCCCTGGAGGCGATAGTCGATGCCTTCCGCTACCAGGAAAGCAACCAGCACTTCGGCAAGATCATTCTCGATATCTGACCCTGCCTGGCCGGCCGCCGCGGATCACTCACTCTGATCCGTGGTGGCCAGCACCTCGTTGATCTTCCAGCAGCCCTTGTCCTTGACCAGCAGCAGGTCGACGATCTGCGTGGTGTCCGGCGTATTGCCCAGGGTCACCGACTCGCGCGCCGAGGTGCCTTGCACCTGCGGTTCGCTGACCTTGATCTGTGTCAGCCACTCATCCATGTAGTCCTGGGTCTTGAGGAAGTAGTCCTCTTCCAGGCCTTCTGGGCTGCTCATCTGCTTCTTGATCCGTTCGATCAGCGCTTGCGTGACGTACTGCTGCAGGTGCGGCAGGTCATCGGTGATCGGGTCTTTTTCGTTGCTGAAACTCTGCAGGTACCAGTTGTAGAAGGCCTCGGCCATCGGCTTGGGCGAGCTGGCGCAGTCGGCGAGGGCGAAGGGTTGATGGAAAGCCGCGGCGAGGAGCAGCAGGGGGAACAGCTTTCTCATGGGGCGTCCTTACAGGGAAGTGGGGGACTTAAGGCATTGAGTAATTAAGACAGTAAGAAAGGCTTGGGTGTTCGATTTCACCACGCGATGGCGCGGATCGCCATCGGCCTGTGCGCTGGCAGTGCCTTGTAATACAAATACGCTTTCAAATGCTGTAGTCTTGAAACTACATTCGCGGGATGATCGAGATCAAACAGACCGCGACCTTTATGGAGTGGGAAAACAGGCTCAAGGATTCCAGAGCCAGGGCGTTGATCGCTGCGCGGATTTTTCGCCTGGCCAACGGCCTTGCCGGTGACGTGTCACCGGTGGGCGAGGGCGTCAGCGAGCTGCGCATCCATTACGGGCCGGGCTATCGGGTTTACTTCCAGCAGCTCGGTTCGCAACTCGTCATTCTGTTGTGCGGCGGCGACAAGAGTCGCCAGAGCCGCGATATCGAACTGGCCAAACAGTTGGCCCGCAGTTGGAGCCGATCATGAACGAACCGCTTTTCGACTATGACCCCGCCACGTCCCTGCGCGACCCGCAGGCCATTGCCCTGTTCATGGCGGACGCCTTCGAGACCGGCGATGCCGGCTACATCGCCAAGGCCCTGGGCGTGGTGGCGCGGGCCAAGGGCATGACCGAACTGGCCCACGAAACCGGGCTGTCCCGCGAGCAGCTGTACCGCTCGTTCAGCGACAAGGGCAACCCGACCCTCAAGACCCTGCTGGCGGTGATGCGCGCCCTGGGGCTGGACATGACGGCGCGGGTGCATGTCAGGCCGTAGCGGCCTCAGCCCAGCTCTGGGGTCAACAGTGTCTGCACCCGATTGCGCCCCTGGCCCTTGGCGCCATACAACGCCTCGTCCGCCTGGGACAGCAACCGGGAAAGGTCGTAGCCCGTCGCCTGGGTGGTCACCACGCCGATGCTCACGCTGAGCAACCCGGGTTCGAGCATCGACAGCGTGGCGAAATCCTGGCGAATCCGCTCGGCTACCTGCACCGCCTGCGGCTCTCGGGTATTCATCAGCAGGCAGGCAAACTCCTCACCGCCGATCCGCGCGAACACATCCTGTTGGCGCAGGTTTTCCAGGGAAACCTGGCTGAAGGCGACCAGCGCCTGATCGCCCATCTGATGGCCGAAGGCGTCATTGAGCCGTTTGAAATGGTCCAGGTCGCACAGCAGCAGCGCCACCGGTTCTTCCCGGCGTGCGCATTCGGCCAGCATCTGCTCGCCATGAACCATAAAGGCCCGGCGGTTACCCACGCCGGTCAAGGCATCGCTGAACGCCGCCGCCTTGAAGCGCAACTCGGCGCGTTCCTTGACCATCGCCAGCGTCACGTAGGCGATGCCGATCACATAGAGCATCGACTCGAACAGCATGAAGGAAAAAAACGGCACGCCCTGGCCGGTGCCCGAGAGGGCGCTATCGAAAGTCAGCCCACCATCGGTGGCCGCCCGAAAGGCATAGAACGCGGTGTGCAGCAGGGTCAGGGCCAGTGCTGGCAGATAGGCGACGTCCAGTTGATGCCGGCTGCGCCAGAACTCCAGCGCCGTCAGCGTCCCGTAACCGACCACCAGTAACGAGTAGACCAACACCCGGGTCGCCATCGTTCCATAGAAGGCTGGCACCAGGCACAACCCCAGCCACAGCCCCGCCCCCGCCAGAATGCCCGGCAGCGAAGGCGCCCGCCCGGCGAACAGGCGCATCGCCGTCCAGTTCAGCGCTGCGCTCAGCAACAACAGCACATTGCCCAGCACCAAGGGCACAAAGTCCACGCCCAGGTTGCGCAGGCTGTTGAGCAGCAGGCCGATCGCCGCCAGCAGCATCATGCCGCCCAGGTACGCCAGGGGTCGCTCGCGGGTTTCCCGGGACCAGGCGTGAAAGCTCAACAGCCCCATCAGGCAGAAGATGAAGAGCGACACCACGAGCAGGGTGGGGATATGCAGCGCCATGTCCTTGGTTCTCGTTTTGCGTCATGCGGGGGATGCCCAAAGTCGTGGGCAGAGAGGGAGGCGCGGTAGGTGGGCCGCCGCCTGGGGATCAGGTGCGGGATTGTAGCGATATCTTTTGGCCACTGTCTGGGTTGTTTGGATAGGGAGACGAGGCAGTTGAGGTTTGTCCCGCCTCCCTCAGGCGATTGCGCTGGGCTTTTATCTGCCCGGCGGGGCTGCAACCGGCCGGTTGGCATCCAGCAGCGAATCCACCACGGCCCTGGCCATTTCCACCGAATGGATCATCGACCAGATCAGCCCGCGCTCCACGCCGCTGGCGCGTTCGCTGATTTCATCGCTGACCTGCACCGCGCAATCCAGCAGCAGCGACACATGCACCAGGGCTTCTTCGGCGCTGACGCCGGGGCGGACGTTAAACAGGGAGTCGCGGCCCACGGCGGTCGGGGCTGTGTCCTTCAGGCCGTTGAGCGTCGGCGGCTCAGGGTTGTTCGCGGCCAGGGCCAGGCGGATGTGCTGGGTGGCGAGGTCGTGTTCGGGGTTTCTGAATTGCCCGGGCAGGGGCATGGGTGGATCGGGGACCAGCTTTTTCATGGTTTAACTCCTAGTACAGATTAGGAGCCATCACCATCGCTGCTAAACGATAGGGTGGCAGCCGTTTGCAGGTTAGCAGACCGGTGACTAGGAAAACCGGCGCACCCGAGGGTGCCCTGCGCACGGCCACCATAAAAGCTTGGGCCGAATAAAAGCGCCTCGCTGAGGGGGCACTTTGCGCCTAGTCCGGTGGGCTGCTAAACCCGGTCACTGAATTGGCAGTGACAGGCCGAGCCTAGGCAGCAGGTTTGGCAGGCGCAAGCGGGTTGGAGTTTCTAGGAAAAGTCGCTCAATAGAAAGCGAAGAGCCTGACGTCGATGGGGTGAGAATGGACGCGTTCGCCCCCATCGTTTTGCGTTCACTGCCTAAATATCCACCAGCGCCAGCTGCCCGGCGCCCAGCACCGCGACATACAGGAGCCCACCGACCACGGTCACATTGCCGACAAAAATATTGCGAACCATGACCCGTACGTTTTTCGGTCCAGGCACTGTCCAGAAACGCACGAACATGAGCGAGACAAAGGCGACAAACAGCGCCAGTACTACAGCGGTTACCCGGGCATAGATGCCGAACACCAGGCTGATCGCGCCCAGGATCTCGAACAGGCCGGTCAGCCATTCAACCACCGCGGGAAAGGGCAGGTGCAGAGACTCGATCTGTTTCATCTCGTCCGGATCCAGGCGCAGTTTGTCAAAAGCGCTCACCACAAACAGGGTGGCTAGCAGGCAGCGGGCTACCAGCAGGGCAAAATCTTCGATGCCGATCATCGCTCTATTCTCAATAAAAACAGGTTGGGTTTTTCACACGTGCAAAGCGCCGATTGCGCAACGTTCCAGATGCAATGCATCGCTCGCTCAATCATCAAGGGGGACATGCATGGGCCGCGTGGCATTGGCCTATAGGGCAGGTAGAGAGGCGCGAAAGGCAGGGGTGGCCTTTCGCGCTGGAGCGATCAGCCGCGCTGCGAGTCCAACGGCTCATTGTTGGTCACAACGGCCTGGGCCTTGAGGTAACTCTCGATCAGCAACTGATAGTGCGGGAACACCGCGCTGTAGGCGCCGGCAAACTGCTCGGCGTCGCTGCGATGCCAGGTCTGCTGGACTTCGGCACAGACGGAGGCGGTGTCCATCGGCACTACGCCGGCCTGGACCACGCGCGCCAGGGTGATTTCCTGGGCCATCTTGGAGTAGGTGCCGGAGGCGTCGATCACCGCGAACACCTGATAGCCGTCATGCACCGCGGCGATGCTGGGGAACGCCATGCACACGCTGGTGATGGTGCCGGCGATGATCAGTTGCTTCTTGCCGGTCGCCTTGACCGCGGCAACGAACTCCGGATTGTCCCAGGCGTTGATTTCACCCTTGCGCGCCACGTACTGCGCGTGTGGCGCGGACTCGTGGATTTCCGGGATCAGCGGGCCGTTAGGTCCTTGCGGGACCGAAGCGGTGGTGATGACCGGAATCTTCGCCAGGGTGGCGAGCTTGGCCAGCGTCGTCGCGTTGGCACGCAGCTCGGTCATCGGCATGTCCTTCACCGTCTGAAACAGACCGCTCTGGTGATCGATCAGCAGCATGGCTGCGTTGGCAGGATCGATTTTCGGGGTCTGGCCGTTGAAGTTGGCTGGAGCACTCATTTCTATTTCCTCATTTGGTGGGATCGTCCGTGAGTTTCGGGCTATGCCCGATTCGGTCCGCGCGTCCTGCGTAGACCACCATTGCAAACAGTCGGGCCGGGTTTGGGCGAATAGCCAGGTCGCCGGTGAGCGCTCCGAAGCCTTGAGTTGAAACTTCGTTGGCGCCTGTCCAGGCAGGTTATCCGCGAGCCTTGGTAATGGCTTTTTCCAGTGTTCGATCAACCAGCCAGCGCATCAGCGTGCTGGTTTTCCGAGCCAGGGCACGGGTCAACCGGGCCTTGAATCCGGGGGTAATCATGAATTCGCGCCGTCGCACGCCATTGAGTATTCCGGCCACGGCCTTTTCGACGGGAAGTACACCGGCAAACTGGTTGAGCACTTCGGTAATTGGGCTGCCGTGCTGTCGCTCATAAGCCAACAGGGGAGTACTGATTTCACCCGGGCACACCACGGATACATCAATCCCGAGCAACTTCTGTTCAATCCTTAATACTTCCGCCAGCCCGACAACACCGAACTTCGATGCGGCGTAGGCAGACTGGGTATAACTGCCAACAACGCCTGCCAATGAAGCCACCAGCACCAGATGACCATTGGCTTGCATATGCTTGAGCGCTGCAGCGGAGAAGTTGCGGCTGCCCAGAAGGTTGATGCGCACCACTGTTTCAAAGACTTCAGCGGCAAGTTCCGTAAAGAGAGCGGTACGCAGTATGCCGGCAGAGTTGAAGGCCAAGTCCGGCCTGCCTACATAGATGGCCGCTTCATCCATCGCCGACAGCATGGCAGCGCTATTGCTGACATCCACAGAATAAGCTTCGACGACTTGCCCCAGCCTGGAACAACCGAGCCGTAGTTCTGCCAACAGGCTCTGTTCAATGTTCAGGTCGAAAATGGCAATGCTTGTACCTTCATCGATAAGCGCTCGAACTATATGCAAACCAATGCCGCTGGCGCCTCCGGAGATAAAAGCTACTTGAGGTGCCCCATATAGCCAAGATGCCATGATGCACTCCTGCGTCAGAAACTCACTGGGTGAAGGTGTGTTTTAAGGGCCAAGGAATTAAAAGCACGAGGTTCAAGAACCACTCACAACCAATCTTTTGCAGTCTGTGGTTTTCAAAAAACCATGCTCTGTGATCAGGGCTTGTTACTCACCCAGCACAATGACCTTATCGCAGTTCTCGCCTTGTGCCTGGCACAGCAGTCGATAGATCATGAGTAGGCTCCTGGCATCCAATACACTCGTTACATCACCCTTTTCATTGATGTTTACATTGCTGCCAAAAACAGCAAACCAGACAACCGCATCTTCCTTGGCGTCGGCATCGACAACTAGTGTGTGAACCGAGTGGGCTGGCTCGAACAGATAAGAGCCTGCCTTGTTTATCTTGTCCGGATATTCTTTATAGAACCATTCTCCAGAAAGAGTGATAGCAAACACTGGGCCCGTATGGTAGTGCGTGTCGATTGAAAACCCCGGCTTAAGACGATTGCGCACGACCCATAGGTTCTGGTTTAGATCCACCTGCAGCACTTGCAATAAAGAACCATCTGGCAATGTTACCCATGGCAGGTCATCTTCATTCAACAAGATAGCTTCACGAGCACCCTCACGTGTAATAACACCTTGGCTTTGCAAGGCGGCCAATAACTCCAGCACGGGACTATTGCTATCGTTCATAGCGATTCCTTATAAGGGCTTGACACAGGCTGGAAAACCATAACCTACTATTAAATATACAAAGTCTGCTACGTAAATATACGCAGTCTACTGCGGCAGATATTGATAAAACATGAATAGCAATTGACCTTTTACGAACGTTTTTAATCACCCCGCAGGCAAATCAAATGCATTTACTACGAACAGGCGCTATTCATGGTTTCGAAAGACTGGTCTCACACCTGGGCCAAAACCCTACGGTGATGCTACGCGATGCCGGACTTAGTTCGGCCCAGTTACAACAACCCAACACCTTGGTTTCCTATGTAAAGATAGCCTCCCTGCTAGACAGTGCGGCACAGCGTTGTATTGATCCTTATTTTGGATTGCGCCTCGCCTCAGAACAGTCTTTTGTCGTCATCGGGGAATTGGCTTTATTAGCCAGCTATCAAGCAAATCTGGAACAGGCCATCGACTATTTTAACCAGCACGTTCACCTGCATTCGAACGGCCTTGCTTTGAAAATACAGATTCGTGACGAGGCTGTAGATGTCTCCGTTCATTTCAGCTTCAACAACGAAAGTGGTTTGTTGCACCTGAGGCAATTAAGTGCAAGACAACTATTCAACGCCATTCGTACCATGATGGAAGGTAATAACCTGAATTTGCACTTGCATTTAAGGCAGGCAAGGCCAGAGGCGCCCCGTTGGGTTGACATCTTTCCAGAGGGTTATCTTCATTTTAATAGCCGGTTCGATGGCGTAAGTTTTCCCAAGCAATGGCTGCAGCGCTCCCCACATATAGATAAAGCGCTCATTCGTGAGTGTCTCGAGCAGCGCACCCGACTCCTGGAGGCTCGTCACCCAAACGATCTGCAATCGCAGGTTCGCCACTTGATTTTCACCCTTCTACCCTATGGCGAATGCAGCATTGGCCGGGTCAGTGCCGCTTTGAACTTGAGCTCGCGCGTATTGCAGAAACGCTTGGCACAAGAAGGTGAGGGTTTCAGGGAATTACTACAGGCCACCCGTCTGGACATGGCCCAGCACCACTTGCTGGATGTCAACTTGAGTATTACCGAAATTGCCCTTTCTCTTGGGTATGCCGAGACAGCCGTATTCAGTCGTCACTTCAAGAAGTGGACTGGCGTATCACCGCGGCAATGGCGCGTGCAACATAAGATTCTATTGGGCTCAACCGAAGCGGAGCCATCCTGATGTGCCGCAAACCATCCAGGCGGCGTGAGAGGTCCACGTAGAGCGGTAACCTTTCTCGTTCTGCGGAGAAGTCATTAAGTTCCTCTGAAGATCATCCTGTCGTTTTAATAGCTGAATTCTCTATCGTCTTATATGCAGACCTGACTGTTTTGGTTAGAGGCAAAGATTGTGGCTTCCGCCGGCATAAGACAAAGCAGTACGGAAAGCAAAAAACCGAGAGCCCTATGAATATATTTATCAACATGAACACCTTTGTCACCGTCGTCGATGCCTTGAGCTTCTCGGAGGCAGCACGTCGTCTGGGAGCAACGAAATCCCAAGTGAGCCAGCGCATTCAACAGTTGGAAAAACACCTGGGTTGTACCTTGGTCAGTAGAACCCGGCCAATCTCGATAACCGATGCAGGGCAGGTGTATTACACCCAGGCGGTCCATCTTCTACAGGAACTGAAAAATTCCGAGCAGTCAGTCAGGCGCACCGATACTTCTCTCCAGGGGCGTCTATGTGTTTCCGCGCCGTTGGCATTCACCCCACGTTACCTGGCGCCGATTTTTTCCAAGTTTGCAAAAAAGCATCCTGACCTGGATATCGACGTACAAAGTACCGATAGCTTTGTCAGTCTTCAGGACCAGCACTTCGACATGGCCATACGCATTGGCCGGCTGGAAGATTCATCGCTGGTGGCAAGAATCATTACGGATAATCATCATCTGATTTGTGCCAGCCCCGAATATCTGGAGAAAAATGGCACACCGCAACATCCGGAAGACCTGCAACTGCATGATGGGTTGATGTACTACAACCGCGAGCCCAATGGTTTCTGGAGGCTCCCGTTTAATGGCCATCAAGAGTCGTTTCGAATCCGCACGCGCTTGCGTACCGACTCAGGACATCAACTGCTGGAAAGTGCCAAGGCGGGTATCGGCCTGGCCATCTTGCCAACCTTTCTGGCCCAAGATGCTTTGCTTTGCGGAGAGTTGATACCGGTGTTGTTGCCTTATTCACCTTCTGGCGGTCATATTTCAGTCGTTTACCGCAAAGCGATAAAGACGCCCCACAAGATACTGGCGCTGGCGCAGTTTCTTGGGGATGAAATCGGCCATCCTGCCCCGTGGGATCGAGCATTGGCAGAGAGAGGACTGCTTTACTGAATGGGCGGGCTTTCCAGCGAAGGCTGTGTGCCGACTCGGTATGACTATCAGAGTAGGGGATCACGCTCGCCCTAAAAACAAAAAAAGCCGCATGAAATAACTTATGCAGCTTGTGAGGCGCCTCAAGGAACAGCTCAAATATCGAATGGCTTTCCTTTAGGGTCACTATGAAAAGTCCAACTACCTTTGACTTTGAAGGTCGATGCCGTACCAAAGGTATCTTCCATGAACTGGAAGTAGGTAATTTGCCCCTCTTTGACCTTGGCCAAAATAGAGAAAGGGGAGGTCAGGGTTTTACCTACCACCTTGGACTTGTAAGTGAATTTGCCAAAAACGGCAACGCGCTCATCGGAACCGAAGATATCCGTTACTTCAAAGTCCAGGTTGTCCCAATATTGGCCAACGCGAACAAAGGTGCTTAAAAAGGCTTCCGGCCCTTTGCCCATGCCAGCCCAAGGCATGATCTGCTTGAGTGCCGGGTTTTCAAAGTTCAAGGAGATATAGGTTGCGTCAGCTGCAACCAGTTTATTGACCATCTCGCTGTTTGTGGTGTTGGCGAGAAAGTCCTGGACCACTTCAATAGGGTTGCGAGACATAACAGGTTCTCCATTGCGCATGAATTTTTCGAAAAACATCCTCTGTCTGGCAGGCAGAAAAGTATAGAGGCAAAAACGAAAACGCCAGGTTCGGAAAAAAAGAACATCTGCCGGATGGCCAAGTAACGGGTATAAGGTTGAAGGGAAAGTTGAGCTGTTGGAGCTATAGGCTAAGTGGGGCCGTACAAAGAAACAGAACACATAGTTACCGTTTTTATGGCTATCCGCGTTTCACCCGCCCAATAAAAATAGCAGGACAATTCCCTGCGGCGGAGCTCCATATCCATGTCAAGCGTATACAGAGATAACATAGAACTCGTTTTCGATATCCAAGGCCAGGGTCCCGATCTTTTACTGATTGCCGGCACTGCGGCCGATCGTACGCTTTGGTCCCTGGTGCGCGCCGATCTGGCAAAACACTTCAGGACCATTGCCTTCGACAATCGCGATTCCGGAGAAAGCAGCCTCTGCACCACCGGCTATGTCCTTCAAGATCTCGCCAAGGATGCTCGTGCTGTCCTGGATGCCGCTGGCTCTTCACAGGCGCATGTCATGGGCCATTCGCTGGGCGGCATGATCGCGCAGGAACTGGCCCTCTTGGCCCCACAGCGCGTTGCCAGCCTTACCCTGGTCAACACCACGTCAAGGCTGGGGACTTATACGCAAACAGTCATTTCCATGGCTCTTGCATGGTGTCATGCCATAAAGGATCAGGAACTCCTGGTGAAGTCGCTGTACTTCCTGGCCCTGGGCGAGGACTCCATTCACGGTGGAGCGCTGAGCCAGGTAGCCGCCTCTCTTGCGGAAGGCGGGCCAGGGCAGCCTCGGGAAGCGCTGGTTCGTCAGTGGGAGGTTGATCTGACCGTCGATATCTACAATCGTCTGAAGCACATCACTACCCCGACACATATCCTCTGGGGCGCGCAGGATAAGCTCATACCTGAAATCCATCAGTTCGAGATGCTCGACAACATCATGGGCTCAAGCTACACACGCCTTGAGCATTCAGGGCATTGCCCGATGATCGAGACACCTGTCAATTTCGTGGAGAACACACTGCAGTTCCTGCTGGGGCACTGAGCCAGAATTGATGAAGCCTGAGGTAAACGGGCGCCATCAATTTACAGATCGTCTGCTTTGCCAATGGCTATTTAGCGGCCTGCTCGACAAACGCATCCGTCTCCAGACCTGCACCTGCGTACGGCTAGGTTTGCGGATGGGGGAGGAATACTCCAGGCATTAAAAAGCCGGCTTGTGGCCGGCTTCTCGGGGACTGGCTTGGTTCATTTTTGGTAAACCGCACCAGCCTGCAAAACGTACACCCAGCTCTTGCGGCTGGCTGTGGGACTTGGCGAGAAAATCATCTGCCGCGTCGGGCGGATCTGACCGGTTGAACAGGTCGATGCGCAAAGGTGGGGCGCAGCATACTGATATTCGAGGAGAATTCCCAGCGGGAAACGCTCTCCAGAGCCTTTGGCAAGGCAGAAAAGTGCAGATGTTTTGTATCTGGGGGCGTTGTTGGGGTGGGGGAGTGCGTGCAAGTCCGTTTCCAACAGGCACAAAAAAGCCCCGCCTTGGCGGGGCTTTTTATTGAAGGGGTGCTTAGCCTTTGTAGGCAGCAACCGACTTCGTGATCGCGGCGCGGGCGGCGTCTGCGCCGTCCCAGCCTTCGATCTTCACCCACTTGCCTTTTTCGAGATCCTTGTAGTTCGCGAAGAAGTGCTCGATCTGCTGGATCAGCAGCGCTGGCAGGTCGGTGTATTCCTTCACGTCGACATACAGCTGGGACAGCTTGTCGTGAGGAACAGCGATGACTTTGGCATCGCCGCCGCCGTCGTCGGTCATGTTCAGGATGCCGACCGGACGGGCGCGGATCACCGAGCCTGGAGCAACCGGGTAAGGAGTGACTACCAGCACGTCGAGGGGGTCGCCGTCGTCGGCCAGGGTGTTCGGGATGTAGCCGTAGTTGGCCGGGTAGAACATCGGGGTGGCCATGAAACGGTCAACGAACAGGCAGTCGCTGTCTTTGTCGATTTCGTATTTGATCGGCGCATGGTTGGCCGGAATCTCGATTGCGACGTAGATGTCGTTCGGCAGGTCTTTGCCAGCCGGAATCTTGCTGTAGCTCATTGGGCGATGCCCCCGTTAGTTGACCAAAATGTCTTGGCCGGATTGACCAAAAAGTGGCGGCGATTATAGGCATATTCCAAGGGCTGTGCCACGTACCGAAGGACGTATGGAGGCCTTGGGCCCACCGCCGCAAACCCTGTGCAGAAGCGACTAGCGACGCTCGATTGCTTGCGAAAAGAAGAGTCGCTGCAAGGCGTTTAGTTCAGGAACACGCCTCAGGATCGACGACTATTTCGCCAGCGGACTGGCTCCGATGGACGCCTCAGTGTTGCTGGTAGTGCGGGTCGCTGGCCTGCAGTTGCTGGAGCCGGGCCAGGGGATTCTGCCGGTAAAACAGCTGCAGTTGTTCGTAGACCTTCGGATAGGCCTCGTGGAGCAGATCCGGGGCACTGAAGAAGTATTCGCTGGTGACGGCGAAGAATTCCGCGGGGTTTTCCGCGGCATAGGGATCGATGGCGGTTTCGGCGTCCGGGTTGTGGTCGAGCTGGCGGTTGAGGTCGTCGTAGGCCGCTTGCATCACCTGGGCCCAGTCGCTGATGCGCATGTCGCTGTGCAGCGGCGGCAGGCCGTTGGCATCGCCGTTGAGCATGTCCAGCTTGTGCGCCAGTTCGTGGATCACCAGGTTGTAGGCTTCCCAGCCGCCGCTGGCGAGTACGCCGGGCCAGGCCAGGATGATCGGGCCCTGTTGCCAGGCTTCGCCGCTGTGTTCGCCGTCCCATTCATGTTCGACGCCGCTGGCATCGCGATGGCGCTGGGGGCTGAGGAAGTCGTCGGGGTAGAGGACGATTTCGTGAAAGCCCTGGTACCAGTTCAAATCCCCCAGGTGCAGCAGCGGCAGCTGGGCCTGGGCGGCGAGCAGCAGGCGTTCGAACTGGTGCAGTTCGACTCCGGGCAGGGCGCTCAGGTGCTTGTCGTCGAGAAACAGTACGCTGGTTTCCCGTAGCCACTGGTCCTCGGCAGCGCTCAGGCCATCAAGGAAGGGCAGATGCTGGCGCACCCGTTGCCACATTTCATCGGCAACCGGGTGCTTGGCCAGCCGACGCCGGCGGCGCCAAGTGCTGAGGGGCCACATACCGATCAGTGGCTTTCGGCCTTTGCCGCCGAGCGGCCCAGGCGGCTGCGCACCACGCCGATGATCATCGGCACCAGCGACAGCAGGATGATGCCCACTACCAGCAGCGACAGGTTTTTCTTGATGAACGGCACGTTGCCGAAGAAGTAGCCCAGTGTCACCAGGCCGCCGACCCAGAGGATGGTACCGGCCACGCTGAAGGCGAAGAAACGCGGGTAAGGCATCTTGGCCACGCCGGCGACGAAGGGGGCGAAGGTGCGGATGATCGGCAGGAAACGCGCCAGGGTCACGGTTTTGCCGCCATGACGGTCATAGAAATCGTGGGTCTTTTGCAGGTAGTCGCGGCGGAAGATCTTCGAGTTCGGGTTGCTGAACAACCGCTCGCCGGCCGTTCGCCCGATGATGTAGTTGGTGCTGTCGCCGAGGATGGCCGCCAGCATCAGCAAGCCGCCGAGCAGTACCGGGTCCATGGCGCCACCAGCAGCGACGGCGCCGGCAATGAACAGCAAGGAGTCGCCAGGCAGGAATGGCGTCACCACCAGGCCGGTTTCGCAGAAAATCACCAGGAACAGGATGGCGTAGATCCATGGCCCGTAGTTGGTCACCAACATGTCGAGATAAACGTCGAGATGGAGGATGAGGTCGATCGGGTTGAAATCCATTAGGGCACCTGTGGTGACGGCCCGACTCTGCGGGCCTGTGCGATGACTGGGGACAAAAACTTACAGCTGGCGCAGATTCATCTTACGCCCCGAAAAGGTCGGCATTATAAGACCTGATATGTGAAATAGGCGTTGAGTTTGTAGCGAGGAATGTCTTGGCGGCGCTGGCTGGCCAGAGGCGAAAGATCGTGGCCTTCGGCAGCGTCTTCCCTGGCGCAGTCGAAGGTTGTGAGCGGGCGGTTTCAGAGGGGGCTTAGTCGTCGCTGATCGGCAATATGTAGTTCTTGAACTCGGTATCTTCGCGAAAACCGATGGATTCATAGGTTTTCTGCGCCACTTCGTTGTCACTGCTGGTGGAGACGCGCATGCGCACGGCATGGGTGTCCTTGGCCATTTTCTTCGCGGTGCGGATCAGGTTGTCGGCCACCAACTGGCGGCGAGCGTCTTCGGCGACATAAATATCGTTGAGGATCCATACGCGCTTGAGGGACAGGGAGGAGAAGCTGGGGTAGAGCTGGCAGAAACCGAGGAGTTTCTTGTCGTCATCGTCGGGCAGGGCCAGGTAGATCACCGATTCCTTGCGGCGCAGGCGCTTTTCCAGGAAGGCCCGGGACGAGTCCGGAAAAGGCAGGGCGCCATAGAACTCGCGGTATTTGACGAACAGTGGCGTTAACAGATCCAGGTGTTCGAGGGTCGCTTGAGTAATCCGCATGGTTGTCCTCAACTTCAAATGGATACGACGGCAAACGGTTCATTACTCGGGCAGCCGTGTTTCGATGCTGCCTAAAGCGTGGAAAAAGCGCAATCGTCTCGAAAAATCACGGCTTTGCCGGCCCCAGCAGGAAATTGCCCTTGAGCGTGTCGGGCGAGTCGCTGTCCAGGGTGTTCACCTGCGCCTCATCCTTCAGGTTGACCCCCGAGAGCTGCCGCCTGCAGGCCTCGCGCATCAGGTACAGCAAGCGGTGGGCCGCCATGCCGTAGCTCAGGCCCTCCAGGCGCACGTTGGAGATGCAGTTGCGATAGGCATCGGTGAGCCCGACCTTCGGGTTATAGGTGAAATATAGCCCCAGGCTGTCCGGTGAGCTGAGGCCCGGGCGTTCGCCGATCAGGATCACGGTCATTTTCGCGCCGAGCAGTTCGCCGATTTCGTCGGCCACCGCCACCCGACCCTGTTCCACCAGGATGACTGGCGATAGCGACCAGCCCTCGGCCTCGGTCTGTTCTTCAAGACGGGCGAGAAACGGCAGGGTATGGCGATGCACCGCCAGGGCTGACAAACCGTCCGCCACCACCACCGCCAGGTCTACCCCGTCCGGGTTGACCGATGCGTGATCGCGCAGAGCCTGGGCCGATACGTCGCTGAGCTTGCGCCCCAGGTCCGGGCGTTGCAGGTAGCTGTGGCGATCGCTGGCGGCGCTGTGCAGCAGCAGGCTGTCGCGGCCGCGTTCGGCCAGTTGGCTGCTCAACCCGGCATGGTCAAAGGGCAGGTGCACCGCATCGCGGGCCTGGGCGTGGGCGAACTGGAAGTCCAGCTGGGCGCCGGTGGGCAGGCTGGTACCGGTGCGGCCCAGGGCGATCCGCGCCGGGGTCAGGCGGCGCAGCTCCAGCCAGGGGTTCTGGCTGTCGGTCGGGTGTTTGTCCATAAGCCTGTCCTTACTGAAGCTGTGCCAGCGCCTGGCGGAAGGCCGGCGGCAGGTTGTGGCCGAACTGCACCTTGCCGTCGGGCTGGGTGAAGATGCCGGTTTTCGCCAGCCACTGCTCGAACTCCGGCGCTGGTTTCAGGCCCAGGGTCTGGCGGGCGTAGAGCGCGTCGTGAAAGGAGGTGGTCTGGTAATTGAGCATGATGTCGTCGGAGCCGGGGATGCCCATGATGAAGTTGATCCCGGCCACGCCCAGCAGGGTCAGCAGGGTGTCCATGTCATCCTGGTCGGCTTCGGCGTGGTTGGTGTAGCAGATGTCGCAGCCCATGGGCACGCCCAGCAGCTTGCCGCAGAAGTGGTCTTCCAGGCCGGCGCGGATGATCTGCTTGCCGTTGTACAGGTACTCCGGGCCGATGAAGCCGACCACGGTGTTCACCAGGAACGGCTTGAAGTGCCGGGCCACGGCGTAGGCGCGGGTTTCGCAGGTCTGCTGGTCGACGCCGAAGTGGGCGTTGGCCGACAGCGCGCTGCCCTGGCCGGTCTCGAAATACATCAGGTTCTGCCCCAGGGTGCCGCGCTTGAGACTGAGGCCGGCCTCGTAGCCTTCCTGCAGGACATTGAGGTTGATGCCGAAGCTGGCGTTGGCCGCCTCGGTGCCGGCGATCGACTGGAATACCAGGTCCAGCGGCACGCCACGGTTGATCGCCTCGATGGAGGTGGTGACGTGGGTCAGCACGCAGGCCTGGGTGGGGATTTCATAACGCTGGATGATCGCGTCGAGCATTTCCAGCAGGGCGCAGATCGAGGCGATGCTGTCGGTGGCCGGGTTGATGCCGATCATGGCGTCGCCGTTGCCGTAGAGCAGGCCGTCGAGAATGCTCGCGGCGATGCCCGCCGGTTCGTCGGTCGGATGGTTGGGTTGCAGGCGGGTCGACAGCCGCCCGCGCAGGCCCAGGGTGCCGCGAAAGCGGGTGACCACGCGGATCTTCTGCGCCACCAGCACCAGGTCCTGGACGCGCATGATCTTCGACACGGCGGCGGCCATTTCCGGGGTCAGCCCGGGTGCCAGGGCGCGCAGGCTCTGTTCGTCGGCGGCGTCGCTGAGCAGCCAGTCGCGGAAACCGCCGACCGTGAGGTGGCTGACGGTGGCGAAGGCGGCTTTGTCGTGGGTGTCGATGATCAACCGGGTGACTTCATCGGTCTCGTAGGGAATCAGCGCTTCTTCGAGGAAATGCTTGAGCGGAATGTCCGCCAGGGTCATTTGCGCGGCGACCCGCTCGCCGTCGTTGAGGGCGGCGACGCCGGCCAGGAAGTCCCCGGAGCGTGCCGGGCTGGCCTTGGCCATGACGTCCTTGAGGCTGTCGAAGCGGTAGGTCTGGGCGCCGACGGTGTGGGCGAAACTTGCCATACAGGTTCTCCGTGACGACGCAGGGAGCCACTCCCTGCGTCGAGGTTTTCGGCGGTTAGTGCAAGGCTTCTTCAGCTTTCTGAATCGCCGCGAATTCTTCTTCGGGCGTGCCTGCTACCAAGTGATGCCGACTGTAGAAAGCAAAGTAAGCAATTAATACTCCATAGATGATTGCGGCGCCAATGACCACCCGCGGATCCACCAGGAAGCCCGCCACCACGGCGATGCAGGCCAGTACCAGGGCCACGCCGGAGGTGAAGATGCCGCCCGGGGTGCGGTACGGACGATCCATTTTGGGGCGGCGGATGCGCAGGGTGATGTGCGCGGCCATCATCAGCACGTAGGAGATGGTCGCGCCGAACACCGCCACCAGGATCAGCAGGTCGCCCTGGCCGGTCAGCGACAGGCCGAAACCGATGATGCCGGGGATCACCAGCGCCAGGACCGGCGCCTTGCTCTTGTTGGTTTCCGACAGCTTGCGCGGCAGGTAGCCGGCGCGGGACAGGGCGAAAATCTGCCGCGAGTAGGCGTAGATGATCGAGAAGAAGCTGGCGATCAGGCCGGCCAGGCCCACCAGGTTGACGAAGCTGCCCATCCAGGTCGAACCGCCGTAGGCCTTGGCCAGGGCTTCCACCAGCGGGTTGCCCGAGGTCAGCAGGGCGTTGGCCCCCGCGCCGCCCGGGCCGATCACCAGGATCAGCAGGGCGAAGCTCAGCAGCACCAGCATGGCGCCGATCAGGCCGCGGGGCAGGTCGCGTTTGGGGTTCTTGGTTTCTTCCGCGGCCAGCGGCACGCCTTCGACCGCCAGGAAGAACCAGATGGCGTAGGGAATCGCCGCCCACACACCGACATAACCGAACGGCAGGAAGCTGCTGGCGCCCACGGCCTCGGTGACCGGGATATCCAGCAGGTTGGCGACGGAGAAGTGCGGCACCATCGCCACCAGGAACACGCCCAGGGCCAGGGCGGCGACGGCGGTGATGATGAACATCAGCTTCAGCGCCTCGCCGACCCCGAAGATGTGGATGGCGATGAACACTATGTAGAACGCCAGGTAGATCATCCAGCCGCCGATGCCGAACAGCGACTGGCAATAGGCGCCGATAAACACCGCGATCGCCGCCGGGGCGATGGCGTATTCGATGAGGATCGCGGTCCCGGTGAGGAAGCCGCCCCAGGGGCCGAAGGCACTGCGGGCAAAACCGTAGCCGCCGCCGGCGGTGGGGATCATCGAGGACAGTTCGGCCAGGGAAAAGCACATGCACAGGTACATGGTGGCCATCAGCAAGGTGGCGAGGAACATGCCGCCCCAGCCGCCCTGGGCCAGGCCGAAGTTCCAGCCGGCATAGTCGCCGGAGATGACGTAGGCCACACCCAGGCCCACCAGCAGGACCCAACCTGCCGCGCCTTTTTTCAGTTCGCGTTGTTGGAAATAGTCGGAGCCGACTTTTTCAAAGTCGACGGAAGAGCCAGCCGGCTGCACGCCGGTATGTTCGCTGGGCATAAGGATTCACCTGTTCTTATTGTTGTGCCCGGTCGGCAGACCGGATCGGTGTTGCAAGGCGATGGTGCGTTTTGCCTTGAGGTCGTCATCGCGAGCTTGTTCGCGACCAGCCCCCAAGGGTGAAGCCGCATTGGCGGCTCCACCCTTGTCCCTGGCTTTATTGGCTTTAGAAGAAGCCCAGCGGATTGATGTCGTAGCTCACCAGCAGGTTTTTGGTCTGCTGGTAGTGGTCGAGCATCATCTTGTGGGTTTCACGGCCGACGCCGGACTTCTTGTAACCGCCGAACGCCGCGTGGGCGGGGTACAGGTGGTAGCAGTTGGTCCATACACGGCCGGCCTTGATTGCCCGGCCCATGCGATAGGCGCGGTTGATGTCGCGGGTCCAGAGGCCGGCGCCGAGGCCGAACTCGGTGTCGTTGGCGATGGCCAGGGCTTCGGCTTCGTCCTTGAAGGTGGTGATGCTCACCACCGGGCCGAAGATTTCTTCCTGGAACACGCGCATCTTGTTGTTGCCCTTGAGCAGGGTCGGCTGGATGTAATAACCGCTGGCCAGGTTGCCCTCGAGTTTTTCCACCTTGCCGCCGGTCAGCAGCTGCGCGCCTTCGCCCTTGGCGATTTCCAGGTAGGAGAGGATCTTGTCGAACTGCTGCTCGGATGCCTGGGCGCCGACCATGGTGTCGGTGTCCAGCGGGTCGCCGCGCTTGATCTGCTCGACCTTTTTCATCACCACTTGCATGAACTCGTCGTAGATCGACTCTTGCACCAGGGCGCGGGACGGGCAGGTGCAGACTTCGCCCTGGTTGAAGAACGCCAGCACCAGGCCTTCGGCGGCCTTTTCGATGAAGCTCGGTTCGGCCTGCATGATGTCGGCGAAGAAGATGTTCGGCGATTTGCCGCCCAGTTCCACGGTGGACGGGATGATGTTCTCGGCGGCGCATTTCATGATGTGCGAGCCCACCGGGGTCGAACCGGTGAAGGCGATCTTGGCGATGCGCTTGCTGGTGGCCAGGGCTTCGCCCGCTTCCTTGCCGAAACCTTGCACCACGTTGAGCACGCCCGACGGCAGCAGGTCGCCGATCAGCTCCATCAGCACGCAGATGCCCAGCGGGGTCTGCTCGGCCGGCTTGAGTACCACGCAGTTACCGGCGGCCAGGGCGGGCGCGAGTTTCCAGGCGGCCATCAGCAGCGGGAAGTTCCACGGGATGATCTGCCCGACCACGCCCAGCGGTTCGTGAATGTGATAGGCCACGGTGTTGCCGTCGATTTCCGCGGCGCTGCCTTCCTGGGCCCGCAGGCAGCCAGCGAAGTAGCGGAAGTGGTCGGCGGCCAGGGGGATGTCGGCGTTGAGGGTTTCGCGCACGGCCTTGCCGTTGTCCCAGGTTTCGGTGATGGCCAGCAGTTCGAGGTTCTGCTCGATACGGTCGGCGATTTTCAGCAGGATCAGCGAGCGGGCCTGTGCCGAGGTGGCACCCCAGGCATCGGCGGCGGCATGGGCGGCGTCCAGGGCTTTCTCGATGTCTTCGGCGGTGGAACGCGGGAACTCGGCGATCGGTTGGCCGTTTACTGGCGAGGTATTGGTGAAGTACTGACCTTTGACAGGCGCGACGAATTCGCCGCCGATGTAGTTACCGTATTTGCTCTTGAACGAAACGATAGCGCCTTCAGTACCGGGGTGTGCATAACGCATGGTGGGTATCTCCTGGCTTTTGTGCTTATTGGGAGGACGCGCTGTTGCGCTTGACAAAGCGTAGAGCAAAGCCCGGGCCACTGCGTAACAGGGCAGGTAAATCAAGGGTTTGCGAATGTTTCAGCGACCCTGCGCCGAGTGCCTGTGGCAGTTGTGGCACAGCGCGGGTGACACTTTGTACCGCTTATGGCACGGCCCGTGACTCATTGGTCGAAGTGGCATTGCAATGCATCCATGGCTGGAGGATGCTGGGCTTCGCCTTGATCTGAAGGGGCCGATGTAGCCGCTGCCGAAGGCTGCGATCGACCGCAAANGCGGACCTTATCGCAGCCTTCGGCAGCGGCTACAGGGTTCGCTTGACGAGCGATCCGGTCTTACCTCTCGGGGAGAACAATAAGAAATGCACAGCAATCACCTCACCCGGCACGCCCAGCAAGTGCTCACTGTGACCCAGGGCAAGGCCCATCTGCAGGGGCCCGGCAGCGATCCTTCTATCGCCCGCTCCTGGCTGCGGTGCCTGGAGGACTATCACCTCGACCCGGCCCTGAGCATGGCGCCCACCGTGCTCGAGCATGGCCGCCTGCTGGAAAGCCGCGAACGCCTGCAGCAGGTGCTGCAGATCGCCGGCAACGAGATGACCAGCCTGCACCAGCAGCTGTCCGGCGCCGGCCATGCGGTACTGCTGACCGACGCCCGCGGGGTGATCCTCAACTGTGTCACCGCGCCCACCGAGCGCAGGATTTTCGAACGCGCCGGGCTCTGGCTCGGCGCCGACTGGAGCGAGGCCTGCGAGGGCACCAACGGCATCGGCACCTGCCTGGTGGAGCGTCAGTCCCTGACCATCCACCAGGACGAGCATTTCCGTGGCCGCCACACCGGCCTGACCTGCTCGGCCAGCCCGGTGTTCGACCCCCACGGCGAACTGCTGGCGGTGCTCGACGTTTCATCGGCGCGCCCGGATGTGTCGCGGCAGAGCCAGTTCCACACCATGGCCCTGGTCAATCTCTCGGCGAAGATGATCGAGAGCTGCTATTTCCTGCGCTATTTCGACAATCAATGGTTGCTGCGTTTTCACCTGCAGGCCGAGTCCGTCGGCTTGTTCAGCGAAGGCTTGCTGGCGTTCGACGGGGAAGGGCGGATCAGCGCGGTGAACCAGAGCGCCTTGAACCTGCTGGGGCATATTCGCGGCGGCTTGCTCGGCAAACCGGTGGAAGCCTTTTTCGACTGCTCGCTGGACGAGCTGCTGGGCCGCGCGAGTGTCAATGCCAGCGCCAGCTGGCCGCTGCGCACCCGCGATGGTCGGCATCTGTTCGCGGTGTTGCGTGGCCAGCCGCGCAGTGTGCCGAAACCGCTGCCGCCGAAGGTGCTGGAGCTGGAGCGTCCGCGCCTGTCCGGGATCTGCCTGGGCGATGCGGCCCTGCAAAACGACTTCCGCAAATCCTTGCGCGTGTTCGAGCGCGATGTGCCGCTGCTGATCAACGGCGAGACCGGCTCCGGCAAGGAGGCGTTCGCCAAGGCGGTGCACCAAGCCAGCCAGCGGGCGGAGAAAGCCTTCGTTGCCTTGAACTGCGCGGCGATTCCCGAAAGCCTGATCGAAAGCGAGCTGTTCGGTTATCGCGGCGGCAGCTTTACCGGGGCGCGCAAGGAAGGCATGCGCGGCAAGTTGCAGCAGGCCGATGGCGGCACGCTGTTCCTCGATGAAATCGGCGATATGCCGCTGGCCTTGCAGACCCGCCTGTTGCGGGTGCTGGAAGACCGCATGGTGGTGCCTATCGGCGGCGAGCCGCAGGCGGTCAACGTGCGCATTATCAGCGCCACTCACCGGGACCTGCTGGAGCGGGTGCGGGATGGCAGCTTCCGCGAGGATCTGTACTACCGCCTCAATGGCCTGGAAATCAGCTTGCCGGCCCTGCGCGAGCGCAGCGACAAGTCCCAGTTGCTGGACTTTCTCCTGGCCGAGGAAGCCGGCGATCAGCAGGTGTCGCTCGACGGCCCGGCGCGCCAGGCCCTGCTGGACTTCCATTGGCCAGGCAACGTGCGGCAACTGCGCAACGTGCTGCGCACCCTGGCGGCGCTCTGTGACCACGGGCGAATAGGCCTGGAGGATCTGCCGGCGATGATTCGCCAGGGCCGCCCGGCGCCGGTGCCGGCAGCTGTCGAGGAGGCGGGCGAATACCCGCTGGACGATGCCGAACGCCTGGCCTTGCTCAACACCCTGGAGCAACAGCGTTGGCATATGACCCACACCGCCAAGCAGCTGGGGGTGAGCCGCAACACCCTCTATAGAAAGCTGCGCAAGCATGGGATCGCTCGCTAGGCCTGGCACCGCGTCATCGTTCATCGCGGGCAAGCCTCGCTCCTACAAAGCAATGCGCATTCCTGTAGGAGCGAAGCTTGCTCGCGATAGGCGGCGCAGCCGCCGATACATCGCTAACCGCAGTCCAAGCCCCTAACCGCATTCGGGCGACTCCCCGGCAAAAGCCCCACAGGACTCGTCACAGCCACCGTCAGCGACAACAGCCTGTTCCCCCATCAGCTAAAGAGTGCGATTTGCAGCCCTCTACGCTAACCTGCCTCGATGTTTTACGAGGTCGACTATGCACATTCATATTCTCGGTATTTGCGGCACTTTCATGGGCTCGATGGCGGTTCTGGCCAAAGAGCTGGGCCATCATGTCACCGGCTCCGATGCCAATGTCTACCCGCCGATGAGCACCCAGCTCGAAGCCCAGGGCATCGAGTTGACCCAGGGCTACGACCCGGCCCAGCTTGACCCGGCGCCGGACCTGGTGGTGATCGGCAATGCCATGTCCCGCGGCAACCCGGCGGTGGAATATGTGCTGAACAAGGGCCTTCCCTATGTTTCCGGCCCGCAATGGCTGGCCGACCATGTGCTGCAAGGCCGTTGGGTACTGGCGGTGGCCGGCACCCACGGCAAGACCACCACCAGCAGCATGCTGGCCTGGGTGCTGGAGCATGCGGGCATGAGCCCGGGCTTCCTGATCGGTGGCGTGCCGCAGAACTTCTCGGTGTCGGCGCGTCTGGGCGGCACACCGTTCTTCGTGATCGAAGCCGATGAATACGACAGCGCCTTCTTCGATAAGCGTTCGAAGTTCGTGCACTACCGTCCGCGCACGGCGATCCTGAACAATCTCGAGTTCGATCATGCGGATATCTTCCCCGATCTGCCAGCTATCGAACGGCAGTTCCACCATCTGGTGCGGACCATCCCGAGCGAAGGCCTGGTCATCCACCCGACCACAGAGCCGGCCCTGCAGCGGGTGATCGACATGGGCTGCTGGACCCCGGTGCAAACCACCGGCGCGGGCGGCCAATGGCAGGTCAAGCTGCTCAGCGAAGACGGCTCGAAGTTCGAAGTGATGTTCGAAGGCGAGGTCCAAGGCGTGGTCGAGTGGGATATGACCGGCCAGCACAACGTCGCCAATGCCCTGGCCACCCTGGCCGCGGCGCGCCATGTCGGCGTGGTGCCAGCCATGGGTATCGCCGCGCTGAGTGCGTTCAAGAGCGTCAAGCGGCGGATGGAGAAGGTGGCTGAAGTCCACGGCATCACCATCTACGACGACTTCGCCCACCACCCGACCGCCATCGCCACTACCCTGGACGGCTTGCGCAAGCGAATTGGCGATGCGCCGCTGATCGCGATCATCGAGCCGCGCTCCAACTCCATGAAGCTCGGCGCTCACCGTGACGGGCTGCCGGAAAGCGTCAACCAGGCCGATCAGGTGGTCTGGTATTCGCCGGCCAACCTCGGCTGGGACCTGGGTGCCACTGCTGCGCTGTGCACGGTGCCGTCGATTGTCAGCGATTCCCTGGAAGGCATCATCGAGCGGGTGAAGAGCCAGGCCAAGCCGGGCACCCACGTGGTGATCATGAGCAACGGCGGCTTCGGCGGCCTGCACGGCAAACTGGCCGAGGCGCTGCGATGAACAACGGCCCGGAACGCATCACCCTGGCGATGACTGGCGCCTCGGGCGCCCAGTACGGCCTGCGCTTGCTGGATTGCCTGGTGCGCGAAGACCGTGAAGTGCACTTCCTGATCTCCAAGGCCGCGCAGCTGGTGATGGCGACCGAGACTGACGTGACGCTGCCGTCCAAGCCGCAGACCATGCAGGCCTTTCTTACCGAGTACACCGGTGCGGCGGACGGGCAGATCCGCGTGTATGGCAAGGAAGACTGGATGTCGCCGGTGGCCTCGGGCTCCGGTTCGCCGGCGGCGATGGTGGTGGTGCCTTGCTCCACCGGCACCTTGTCGGCCATCGCCACGGGCGCCTGCAACAACCTGATCGAGCGAGCGGCGGACGTCACCCTGAAGGAGCGCCGCCAGTTGATCCTGGTGCCGCGCGAGGCGCCTTACTCCAGCATCCACCTGGAGAACATGCTCAAGCTGTCGAACATGGGCGTGACCATCCTGCCGGCCTCTCCGGGCTTCTATCACCAGCCGCAGACCATCGACGACCTGGTGGATTTTGTCGTGGCGCGGATTCTCAACCTGTTGAACATCCCGCAGGACATGTTGCCGCGGTGGGGCGAGCATCATCCCGGCAGCGATGAGTAAGTCGCTGCTGATCCTGCTGGTCGCCCTGCAGCTGGGCGGTTGCGCCACGGCCCGCACGCTGAACGCGGCCAAGCCGGGGGCGCCGGTGGTGTATTCCGGGACGCGCCTGGACTGGTATGTGATGCAGGGCGGCTGTTGCCCGATGGATCGCTTCGGGGCTGAAGCACCGAGCTATCCGGGTGTCGACCTGCCGGCCAGCGCCTTGCTCGACACGCTGCTGTTGCCGCTGTCGGTACTGACGGTACTGGGGGTTGGGTTTCAGGCCACGGGCGGGTTGTAGTTCCATCGCGGGCAAGCTCCGCTCCTACAGACGCACGTGCTNTTGCCCGCGATTGCGTTTATTTACCCAGTTTGCGCAACTCGTCGGACTCGACGATCCGCACGCCATCCTGTTCTTCCAGCGCCAGGCGCCACATGGCCCGGGCCAGATGGCAGGCTTCGATGCCGTGGTATTTGCCGGGAATCAGCTTGGACAGCGGCCCGGCCAACTGTTCGGCGAGACGCGGTTCGATACGTTCGCCGAGCAGCAGCGACGGCCGGCAAATGGTCAGTTGCGGCCAGTCCTGGGCCTTCAGCGCCTGTTCCATTTCGCCTTTGACCCGGTTGTAGAAAATCGAGGATTTCGCGTCCGCGCCCAGGGCACTGATCACCACCAGGTGCCGCGCGCCCATCTCCCGCGCGCGCTTGCCGAAGGCCACCACCAGGTCCAGGTCGACGGCGCGGAACGCCTGTTCGGAGCCGGCCTTCTTGAGGGTGGTGCCCAGGCAGCAGAACGCCAGGTCCACCCGACCGCTGAGCTGCGGCAGGACTACCGCCGGATCGCCGACCGGGTTTTGCAGGCGTGGATGTTCGCTCAAGGGGCGCCGGCTGGGCGCCAGTACGCGGGTTACCGTGGGTTCGTTGAGCAGGCGGTCGAGCAAGTGCTCGCCAGTCAGGCCGGTCGCGCCGGCGAGCAAGATATGCTGAGGCGTCAAGTACATAATGTTTCCCCCTTGATACTGTTTCAGCTTAGTTGCTCTTTGCTTCCTTGCTGTCGTTGGCGGCGCTCTGCAGCGCCTTTCGTGCTTGTTGCTTGCGCAGATGCTGCCAGTGCGCCAAGACCCCCTTGGGCGCCCAGATCTGCGGTTCGGAGGCTTCGAAGTTGTCTGCCAGTTCGCGTTCGGCCACGGTCGCCCTGGCCAGCTTGAAGGCCTGTTCCAGGTCGTCGGTCTGGTTCAGTGCCTGGGCGAACAGGGCGTCGCCGAAGTAGGTGAAATCGGCTTCTTCCGAGCAGCCGAAGGATACGCGATCGGCCTGTGAAGCGGTCATGATCAGGGTCCGGTCATCTTTGAGCGCGGGAATGAATCCGCCGGAATAACAGGCCGAGATCACGATGATCTTGTCGCGGTTTTTCAGGGGCGCCAGCACCGCGGCCAACTCGTCGGCCGGCAGGTCGGCCAGCTCCAGGCGCGGCTGGTCGAGCACCAGTTCGTGTTCGCTGGTGCCGTGGCTGGTCAGGTAGATGAACAGCAAGTCTTCCGGGCCGCTGCGTTCGGCCAGGGTCTGGACTGCGCGCCGCAGGTTTTCCCGGGTGGCCATGGGGCGGCTGTCGAGGCGGTCGCGGTGGTTGACCAGGCGGATCTGCCCGTAGGCGCCGAAGCGGGTGGCGAGCATGTTGCTGACATAGTCGGCCTCGCGCAGAAACACGCTTTGCTTGCCATCGCCGGCCAGCGTCAGGCTGTAGAGCTCGATGGCGGGCGTCGACGCCGGCACCGCGGCGAGGGCCTCGTCGAGCAGGTGGCCCTGGGCCAGCAGGCCGGTCTCCAATGGGTCGGGCAACAGTCGGCCGTCGGCATCGCGAACCCGCAGGCCGTTGATCCAGTCGCCGCTTTGCACGGTGCCATCGCGCAGCACCAGCACGCCGTGGCCCTGGTAGTTGTCGCCTTCGAAGCCACCGATGTAGAAGCTGCCGTCGCTGAGGTTCAGGCGGCCCTGGCCGCTGAAGCGCCAGTCGCTGAAACGACCGATGTAGTGGCTGCCGTCGACGCCGATCAGTTCACCCTTGCCACTGAGGGCGCCCTCCTTGAACTGGCCGATCCAGACATCGCCGTCGGCGTTTTCGTAGCGACCCTTGCCGCTGAGCTGGTTCTGTTTGAAGCTGCCGACGTAGAGGTCGCCCTCGGCGCTGCCGAAGGTGCCGTTGCCTTCCAGCTGGCCATCGACGAAGTGGCCGCTGAACTGGTTGCCGCTGGCATCGCTGCGCTGGCCTTCGCCGTTGGGTTTGCCGCGGGAGAACTGGCCCTGGTACTGGCTGCCGTCTTCCAGTTCGAGACGGCCGAGCCCGGAATACAGGTCGGACTTGAATTCGCCGCGGTAGGTCATGCCGCGTTCCTTGAGGGTGCCTTCACCGTCGCGCCGGCCCAGTTTGAAACCGCCGGTGTAGCTGCTGTCCTTGGTGGTCAGGCTGCCCTGGCCGTGGAACAGGCCCTGCTGGAATTGTCCGCGGTAGACCTCGCCGTCGCTGCCGTGCCATTCGCCCTGACCATGCCACTGGCCGCTGTCGAACTGGCCGGCATACCAGCTGCCGTTGGGGTAGTCGATGCGGCCTTGACCCTGCAGCAACCCGTTGACCACATCGCCGCGGTAGCGGCCACCGTCCGGCAGACGGGCATCGGGAGGCAGCAGCGATTCGCCGTCTCCACATGCGGTGAGCAACAGGGTCAGAGCCAGGGGTACAAGTGGGCGCATAGCGGGATCCGGATAATTAGGGGACCGAGTATGCCGTAGCAACGAGGCTTATATATAGAGAGGCTGTGCGAAACAGCGTGAGCTGTTTCGCATCAGGAAGGTTTCAGACAAAGCAGAGGGACAATGGCTCGGCGATGTAGGCTGGTTTTTCCTGGCCTTCGATTTCAAGGGTGGCGGTGGCCTTGAGCAGCCATTGGCCGGGTTTCTTCTCGGTGACGTCCACCAGGTCGACCTTGAGGCGGACCCTGGAATCGACCTTGACCGGCTGGATGAAACGCACGCTGTCCAGGCCGTAGTTGACCGCCATCTTCAGACCCTCGGGCAGGATCAGGATGTCTTCCATCAGTTTCGGGATCAGCGACAGCGACAGGAAACCGTGGGCAATGGTGCCGCCGAACGGTGTCTGGGCGGCTTTTACTGGGTCTACGTGGATGAACTGGAAGTCACCCGTGGCTTCGGCGAACAGGTTGATACGCTGCTGGTCGATGGTGAGCCATTCGGAACGTCCTAGTTCCTTTCCGACATAATCTTTGAGCTCTGCAACAGGAACATACGGCATTGAGACTCTCCTTGGGTTCATCGGTTTTATCGTTCTAAAGGGTCGGGGGCGTACCCCCTGACAACCCACTGTAGATCATCATGGGGGTTTGCTCCGGTCAACCTTCCATGCTTTTGGCGAATGCCGGTCCATAGCGTTCGCGTGCTTATAATGCCCGGCGTTTTTTCGGGGGGATGAGGGATGTTGTTACGCGGTCTGACATGGCTGGTGCTGTTTCAATTGCTCGGCACGGCGATCAATCATCTGTTGCTGCCGATCCTGCCGGGGCCGATTGTCGGTCTGCTGTTGTTGCTGATCTTCCTGGTGGCGCGCGGTGAGGTGGGCGAGCCACTGAACCTGGCCGCCTCCAGCCTGCTGCGTTACCTGCCCCTGTTACTGGTGCCGCCCGCGGTGGGCGTGATGGTGTACGCGGCGGATATCGCTGCGGATTTCTGGGCGATAGTCGGCGCGCTGGTGTTGTCGCTGGTGATCTCCATGGCCTTCGTCGGCGTGCTGATGCAGCGGCTGGTCAAGCGCCACGGACATCGGGAGGGCGGCCAATGATGTTCGACTGGCAGGGCGCCTGGATGTCGGTGATCCACCATCCCTTGTTCGGCATCGGCATTACCCTGGGCGCCTATCAACTGGTGCTCGCGGCCTTCGAGAAAACCCGCTGGGTCTTTCTGCAACCGGTGCTGGTCTCCATGTTGCTGGTGATCGGCGTGCTGCTGAGCTGTGGCCTGAGCTACGCCGAGTACCGCAAGAGCACGGAGATCCTCAGCATTCTCCTGGGCCCGGCCACGGTGGCGCTGGCCGTACCGCTGTACCTCAACCTGCGGCGGATTCGACAGTTGTTCTGGCCGATATTTACTACGCTGGTGATTGGAGGGGTGGTCGCCACCGGCCTGGGCGTACTGCTGGGGTGGTGGTTCGGTGCCGAGAACATGATCCTGATGACCATGGCGCCGAAATCGGTGACCTCGCCGATCGCCATGCTGGTGGCCGAACAGATTGGCGGTGTCGCCGCGCTGGCTGCGGTATTCGTATTGATCACCGGGGTGATCGGGGCGATTTTCGGCCCGGCCATCCTCAACCGCCTGCAGGTGCATAGCCCGGAAGCCCGAGGCATGGCGCTGGGCATGACGGCTCACGCGGTGGGCACTTCGGTGGCCTTGCAGGAAAGTGATGAGTGCGGTGCTTTCGCGGCGCTGGCGATGAGTCTGATGGGTGTGGCCACGGCGGTCTTCCTGCCGTTGGCGGTGTCGTTGGTGGTTTAAGGAAACCTGTATGAGCCTGGCGCTTTTCCCGCTGAACACGGTGCTGTTCCCCGACTGCATTCTCGATTTGCAGATTTTCGAGGCGCGCTACCTGGACATGATCGGTCGCTGCATGAAACAGGGCAGCGGCTTCGGCGTGGTCTGCATCCTTGAGGGCGAAGAGGTGGGCATCGCCCCGGAAGGTTTTGCGCGGGTGGGCTGTGAAGCGCTGATCACCGACTTCCATCAGCAGGACAACGGCCTGCTGGGGATTCGGGTCAAGGGCGGGCGGCGCTTTCGGGTGCTGAGCAGCGAAGTGCAGCGCGATCAGTTGCGGGTGGCTGAAGTCGAGTGGCTGAGCGAGGCGCCGGAGCGGCCGTTGCAGGATGAAGACGGGGACCTGATCGCCTTGCTCAAGGCGCTGGCCGAACACCCGATGGTCGAAGCCCTGAACATGGGCACCGAAGCCACCGGCCAGCAGTCGCTGGCCAACCAGCTGGCCTACCTGTTGCCGTTCTCCGAACTGGACAAGATCGACCTGCTGCAACTGGACGACCCGCAACAACGCCTGGATGCGATCCAGGCCTTGCTGGACGAATTGCAGGGCGAGCTGTTCGCCTGACCCAGACACCTGTAGCCGCTGCCGAAGGCTGCGATAAGGCCGAAGGCCTTCAGCGATCCTGAGATCTCGCGACCGTTCCGGTCGATCGCAGCCTGCGGCAGCGGCTACAGGGCCTCAATAGGCGTAACGCAGCATGGCGTGCGGCAGATGCCTGACCGCCTCGAAACCGAACAGCGCTACCAGTGCCGGCAATACCAGCCACCAGATCTTGGCCGGCATGGGTTCCAGCGGGGTCTGGCGCTGGGCGAGCCACAGGCTGGCGGCGCACACGCAAGCGGCAAGCATGGCGCCGGCGAGGATGTCGGAGGGCCAATGCGCGCCCAGGTAAATCCGTGACACGGCAATCGCGGCCGCCGGCAGACAGCCCAGCAGCAGCCAGGTCAGGCGCATGCGCGGCGGCTGGCCGCGACCGGCGAGTACCGCCAGGGTCAGGAACAGGGCGAATGAACCGGAGCTGTGGCCGCTGGGCATGCTGTAGCTGGTCAGTGGGTCGGTCAGGACTTCCGGGCGCACGCGGGCGAAGAAGAGTTTGGTGCCGGTGTTGGCCAGCGCGGTGCACAACAGCGTGGCACCGGCGAAAATCGCCTGCCGCCACTGCCGGGCAACCAGCAACAGCAGGGTGACCAGGGCGCTGGCGAACAGCATGGTGCGAAATTCGCCAAACTGGGTGAGCACCACCATCACCTCGTCCATTACCGGGCTGCGGTGCTCCTGGACCAGCGCCATCAGGCCCTGGTCGAAATGGTCCAGGTAGGGATAACCGATGAACAGCCCAGCCAGGATCGCCAGGCTGAGGCCCGCCACCAGCGGGCTGGCCTTGCGATGGCGGCGCACGGTGCTGTTGATGCTCAGGCCCAGCAGCAGGGCGATGCTGGCGGCGACTATTCCCGCCTGCGGCCAGAAACCTTCAGGCAAGGGCAGGCGGATCGCCGCGCCCGTGGCCCAGCCCGGCAGCAGGTAGGCGACTGTCCAGCCGGCCGCGGCCAGCAGGCTGACGGCGAAAAAGCGTGGGAACGACATGTCGAACATGCCGGCCACCATCGGCAGCATGGGCCGCAAGGGGCCGATAAAACGCCCGACCAACAGGCTGGCGATACCGTAACGCTGGAAATAGGCTTCGGCGCCGTTGATCCATTCCGGGTGATGGCGCAGCCCCGGCAGGCGGCGGATGTTCTGGTGAAAACGCCGGCCCAGCAGGTAGGACACCACATCCCCGAGCAAGCCGCCGAAGAAGCCCAGCGCCAGGGTTTCACCCAGGGACAGCGCGCCGCTGCCGGCCATCACGGCAATGGCGAATAACAGCACGGTGCCAGGTACGATCAGGCCGGCAATCGCCAGGCATTCGACGCAGGCGACGATGAACACGGCTGCCGCCAGCCATTGGGGGTTCATCGTCAGCCAGCCGGTTATTCCATCGAGCCATTGGCCCATAGGTTTTCAACTCCGGTTATTCGGTGGTTCAACTGTAGGGACGGGCTGGCTCGCGATAAACCATCCGCGGGCACGCCGGTTCCTGCGAAAGGGATCAATCGAGCAGCAAATAGTCGCGACCTTCGACCTGCCCGCGACGTAGCGGGTTCCGAGTGCAGTAGGGGGCGTAGGCGGCATCGACAAAGCGGTACATCAGGTGTTCATCGCGGCCATGGGGAATGCCCAGGCGGGTGGTCTGGATGATGCTGGCGACAGGCGTACCGACATCCTCGACGAACAGCACTTCATGGTCGAAGCGCTTGGCATCCCACACCGGGACTTTCAGGCCCAGGGCCTTGCACAGCAGGGTCTGGCCGGCGCAGAGCTTCTGCGAGGGGCGCGGCCGGCCGCTGGCATCGGGATTGTTCAGGAGCATCTGCGCCAGGCTGGCGGGACCTGAGGCTTCGTCGACCCAGGGGTAGGCCGACTTGATCAGCACTGCGTTACCCGGGCCCTGGGCGCTGAAGTTCAGCGAATCGCCACCGCGGGCGTAGTACATATAGATGTGGCCGCCGTCCAGAAACAAAGCCTTACGCTTTTCTGTGTAGCCGAGGGAGGCATGGCTGCCTTTTTCCTCGCAGTAATAGGCTTCTGTTTCGATAATGCGCGCCGACAGCCACAGATCGCCGACCCGATGGCGGATGATTTTGCCGAGCAGTTCACGGGCCAGGACCTGGGCGTCTCGGTCGAAAAAGCCGTCGGGCAGGGCCTTGGGCAGCGTCGGAGTGGACAGAATGGACATGGTAGCCAGGAGCGATGACGGGAATTGGGTCGGAATGATATCAATTCCAGGCTTAATTCAGGCTGAACGAGAGGTATTTGCCGTCCATTTCGACCATCCGCCCGTGACCGCTGTCCGTGGGCCGGCGCGACAGCTATAATCAGCCGCTTTCCTCTTTGCCAAGACCACAGCAGACCATGACTGAGTCCGTTCTTGACTACATGACCCGTTTGGGTCGCGCTGCCCGCGAAGCCTCGCGGGTAATCGCCCGTGCCACCACTGCGCAGAAGAACCGCGCATTGCTGGCGGCTGCCGATGCATTGGACGCTGCTCGCCCCGAACTGAGCGCCGCCAATGAGCAGGACCTGGCCAACGGCCGGGCCAATGGTCTGGAACCGGCATTGCTCGATCGTCTGGCGCTGACCCCGGTGCGTATCGACGAAATGATCGAAGGCCTGCGTCAGGTGGCCAAGCTGCCTGACCCCATCGGTGAAATCCGCGATATGCGCTACCTGCCTTCGGGCATCCAGGTCGGCAAGATGCGCGTGCCCCTGGGCGTGATCGGCATCATCTACGAGTCGCGTCCCAACGTGACCATCGACGCCGCCAGCCTGTGCCTGAAGTCCGGCAACGCTACCATCCTGCGGGGTGGCTCCGAGGCGATCAATTCCAACCGCGCCATTGCCACCTGCATCCAGCAAGGGCTGGCGGTGGCCGGTCTGCCGGCGCAGGTGGTGCAGGTGGTGGAAACCACCGATCGCGCAGCCGTCGGCGCGCTGATCACCATGCCCGAGTTCGTCGACGTGATCGTGCCGCGTGGCGGCAAGAGCCTGATCGAGCGGGTCAGCCGCGATGCCAAGGTCCCGGTGATCAAGCATCTGGATGGCGTCTGCCATGTGTTCATCGACGTGGCGGCCGACCTGGACAAGGCCATTCGCATCGCCGACAACGCCAAGACCCAGCGTTACGCGCCCTGCAACACCATGGAGACCCTGCTGGTCCACGCCGGTATTGCCGAACGCGTGTTGCCGCCACTGGCTGCGATCTATCGCGACAAGAAGGTCGAGCTGCGCGGTTGCCCGCGTACCCGCGCCTTGCTGGGCGACGATGTGATCGAGGCCACCGAAGAAGACTGGCGCACCGAGTACACCGCGCCGATCCTGTCGATCCTGGTGGTCGACAGCCTGGATGCGGCTATCGAGCACATCAACACCTACGGTTCGCAGCACACCGACGCCATCGTCACCGAGAACTTCACCGATGCCCGGCGCTTCCTCAACGAGGTGGACTCCAGCTCGGTGATGGTCAATGCCTCGACCCGGTTTGCCGACGGTTTCGAATATGGCCTGGGCGCGGAGATCGGTATTTCCACCGACAAGCTGCACGCCCGTGGTCCGGTCGGCCTGGAAGGGCTGACCAGCGAGAAGTATGTCGTCTTCGGCGACGGCCATGTGCGCACTTGATGAGCAAACGTATCGGTCTGCTGGGCGGTACCTTCGACCCCGTGCACATCGGTCACCTGCGCAGCGCGCTGGAGGTGGCCGACTCGCTGGGGCTCGATGAGCTGCGTCTGACCCCCAGCGCGCGGCCGCCGCATCGCGATGCACCGCAGGTGTCGGCCCTGGACCGTCTGGCGATGGTCGAGTGTGCGGTGGCGGGCGTTTCACCCCTGGTGGTGGACGACCGTGAGCTGAAACGGGACAAGCCGTCCTACACCATAGACACCCTGGAACAGATGCGGGCCGAGATGGCCGCGGATGACCAGTTGTTCCTGTTGCTGGGCTGGGACGCTTTTTGCGGCCTGCCTACCTGGCATCGCTGGGAAGAGTTGCTCCAGCATTGCCACATCCTGGTGCTGCAACGCCCGGATGCCGACAGCGAGCCGCCGGATGCGTTGCGCAACCTGCTGGCGGCGCGCTCGGTGAGCGATCCCCTGGCCCTGCAAGGGCCCGGAGGACACATTGCATTCGTCTGGCAGACACCGCTCGCGGTGTCCGCCACCCAGATCCGTCAACTGCTGGCCAGCGGTAAGTCGGTACGTTTCCTGGTGCCTGATGCGGTCCTGGCCTATATCGATGCCCACGGTCTTTACCGTGGGCCGAACTGAAGGCGCGCTGCCGGCCAATGCCGTGCAACGCGCCAAACATACGAGCTGAACGAGTTTTATATGACTAACCAAGTAATGAAAGGCGAAGATCTGGTCAAGGTGGCAGTCGCCGCGCTGGAAGACGTCAAGGCCCAGGACGTCCTGGTGATCGATGTTCGCGACAAGCAGAGCATCACCGACTACATGATCATCGCCACCGGTACTTCCAACCGCCAGATCGGCGCGATGCTGGAAAAGGTCCGCGAGATGGTCAAGGCCCAGGGCGTCAAGCCGCTGGGTGAAGAAGGCAAGGGCGACAGCGACTGGGTGCTGCTGGACCTGGACGACGTGATCGTGCACATGATGACCGCCTCCGCACGCCAGTTCTACGACCTGGAGCGTCTGTGGCAGGGCGCCGAGCAGAGCCGTGCGGCCGATGGCAAGCATCACAGCCCGGAGCACACCCATGAGCACTTCACCAAGCTCAACAAAGACCAGCAATAAGGGACGGCTGTGCGCCTGCGTCTGATCGCTGTCGGTTCACGCATGCCCAAGTGGGTGGAAGAGGGTTGGCACGAGTATGCCAAGCGTCTGCCATCCGAGCTGGCGCTGGAACTGGTGGAAATACCGCTCAATACCCGTGGCAAGAACGCTGATGTGGCTCGCTTCATCCGTCAGGAGGGCGAAGCCATGCTGGCCAAGGTCGGCCCGAACGAGCGGATCGTCACCCTCGAGGTTCACGGCAAACCCTGGAGCACCGAGCAACTGGCGGTGGAGCTGGATCGCTGGCGCCTCGACTCGCGTACCGTGAACTTCATGGTCGGCGGCCCCGAGGGGCTGGCGCCGGAAGTCTGCGCGCGGGCGGATCAGCGCTGGTCGCTGTCGCCGCTGACCTTGCCGCACCCGCTGGTACGGATTCTGATCGGTGAACAGCTGTATCGCGCCTGGACAGTCCTGTCCGGGCACCCTTATCATAAATAGTCCGCGCCCCTAATGTCCCAGCCGATCCGTATCAAGGACCACGAAAAAGACGCCCGTCTGGTGCGTAGCCGGGTCGTGTTCGGGGCTATTGCCGTGGTCTGCCTGATCGGGGTGCTGATCGCGCGGTTGTATTACCTGCAGGTGATTCAGTACGAATATCACTCGACCAAGTCGGAGAGTAATAGGGTCCATACCCAGCCGATTCCACCGACTCGCGGTCTGATCTTCGACCGTAATGGCGTGGTGGTGGCTGATAACCGGCCGAGTTTCAGCCTGAGCATGACCCGCGAGCGTTCCGGGGACTGGCGCCAGGTGCTCGACGTCATTGTCGAGGTGCTGGAGCTGACGCCGGAAGACCGAGTGCTGTTCGAGAAGCGCATGAAACAGGGGCGCCGGCCATTTGAGCCGGTGCCGATCCTGTTCGAACTCAACGAAGAGCAAATTGCCCGGATCGCGGTCAACCAGTTCCGCCTGCCCGGGGTGGAAGTGGTGGCGCAGTTGGTCCGCCATTACCCTCAGGGCGCGCACTTTGCGCACTCGGTGGGCTACATGGGGCGGATCAACGAAAAAGAGCTGAAGACCCTGGACCCGGTGAGCTACGCCGGCACCCACCACATCGGCAAGACCGGGATCGAGCGCTTCTATGAGCCTGAACTGCACGGCCAGGTGGGTTACGAAGAGGTCGAGACCAACGCTCGCGGCCGCGTGTTGCGGGTGCTCAAGCGTACCGACCCGATTCCCGGCAAGGACATTGTCCTGAGCCTGGACATCAAACTGCAGGAAGCCGCCGAGGCTGCCTTGGGCGGTCGGCGTGGCGCGGTGGTGGCGCTGGACCCGAACACCGGGGAAGTGCTGGCCATGGTCAGCCAGCCGAGCTTCGACCCGAACCTGTTCGTGACCGGTATCAGCTTCAAGGCCTATGCCGAACTGCGCGACTCCATCGACCGTCCGCTGTTCAACCGGGTATTGCGCGGCCTGTATCCGCCGGGCTCGACCATCAAGCCGGCAGTGGCGATCGCCGGTCTCGATTCCGGGGTGGTGACGGCCTCCACGCGGGTCTATGACCCGGGCTATTACCAACTGCCCAACTACGATCACAAGTACCGTAACTGGAACCGCAGCGGCGACGGTTACGTCGACCTCGATACCGCGATCATGCGGTCCAACGACACCTATTTCTATGACCTGGCCCACAAGCTGGGGATCGATCGGTTGTCGGCCTACATGAACAAGTTCGGGATCGGCCAGAAGGTCTCGCTGGATATGTTCGAGGAGTCGCCGGGCCTGATGCCGTCGCGGGAATGGAAGCGCGCCACCCGGCGCCAGGCCTGGTTCCCGGGCGAGACGCTGATTCTCGGGATCGGCCAGGGTTACATGCAGTCCACCCCGTTGCAGCTGGCCCAGGCCACGGCGCTGGTGGCGAACAAGGGCAAGTGGAACCGTCCGCACCTGGCCAAGACCATCGAAGGCGAAAAACCGGTGGATGAAAACCCTATGCCGGACATCGTCCTGCGCGATCCGTCGGACTGGACGAAGGTCAACCACGGCATGCAGCAGGTGATGCACGGTGCCCGCGGTACGGCGCGCAAGGCGGCCATCGGCTCGCAATACCGGATCGCCGGCAAGAGTGGTACGGCCCAGGTGGTTGCGATCAAGCAGGGCGAGAAGTACGACCGCTCCAAGGTTCAGGAGCGCCATCGCGACCACGCCCTGTTCGTCGGCTTCGCGCCGGCGGAAAACCCGAAAATCGTGGTCTCGGTCATGGTCGAGAACGGCGAGTCCGGTTCCGGCGTGGCGGCCCCGGTGGTGCGCCAGGTGATGGATGCCTGGCTCCTCGGCCCGGATGGCCTGCTCAAGCCTGAGTTTGCCGGCCCTATCAGTGCGGAGGCTACGGCCCGTGAAGAGTAATTTCGATCGCATCCTGTCCAGCGAGGATGTGATGCGTCGCCGCGCGACGCTGTTGCAGCGCATGCACATCGACGGTCCATTGCTGATCCTGTTGCTGACCCTGGCGGCTGGCAGCCTGTTCGTCCTGTATTCGGCCAGCGGCAAGAGCTGGGACCTGCTGGGCAAGCAGGCGACATCGTTCGGCATCGGTCTGGTGTCGATGATCGTCATTGCCCAGTTCGAACCCCGGTTCATGGCCCGCTGGGTGCCGCTGGCCTATGTGTTCGGCGTGGTGCTGCTGGTGGTGGTGGATGTCATGGGGCACAACGCCATGGGTGCCACCCGCTGGATCAATATCCCCGGGGTGATTCGCTTCCAGCCCTCGGAGTTCATGAAGATCATCATGCCGGCGACCATCGCCTGGTACCTGGCCAAGCGCAGCTTGCCGCCGCAACTCAAGCATGTGGGCATCAGCCTGGTCCTGATCGGTATTCCGTTCATTCTGATCGTGCGCCAGCCGGACCTGGGGACCTCGCTGCTGATCCTTGCCGGCGGCGCCTTCGTGCTGTTCATGGGCGGGCTGCGCTGGCGCTGGATCCTCAGCGTGCTGGCCGCCGCGGTGCCGGTGGCGATCGCCATGTGGTTCTTCATCATGCACGACTACCAGAAGCAGCGGATCCTGACCTTCCTCGACCCGGAAAGCGATCCGCTGGGCACTGGTTGGAACATCATTCAGTCCAAGGCCGCCATCGGCTCCGGCGGCGTCTTCGGCAAAGGCTGGTTGCTGGGTACTCAGTCCCACCTGGACTTTTTGCCCGAGAGTCACACCGACTTCATTATCGCGGTCATGGGCGAAGAGTTCGGCCTGGTGGGCATTTGCGCCCTGCTGCTGATCTATCTGCTGCTGATCGGTCGTGGTCTGGTGATCACCGCCCAGGCGCAGACGCTGTTCGGCAAATTGCTTGCCGGCGCCCTGACCATGACGTTTTTTGTTTACGTTTTCGTCAACATCGGTATGGTCAGTGGCCTGTTGCCGGTCGTGGGGGTGCCGTTGCCGTTCATTAGCTACGGAGGAACTTCGCTGGTGACGCTGCTGTCAGCGTTTGGGGTTTTGATGTCGATCCATACCCATCGTAAGTGGATCGCGCAGGTTTGAATAAGGTGAAGAATTCAATGCAAGCAATGCGTGGCTGGACCGCTCGGTATGCGCCGTGGGTCGGTCTGGTAGGCATCCTTGGCGCAGCGCAGGAAGCGCTGGCCGGCGGCGAATACGAAGGTTCGCCCCAAGTGGCCGAATTCGTGGGCGAAATGACTCGCGACTACGGCTTTGCGGGCGAACAGCTGATGGGTGTGTTTCGCGAGGCCGAGCGCAAGCAGTCGATCCTCGACGCCATTTCCCGGCCCGCCGAGCGGGTCAAGCAGTGGAAAGAATACCGGCCGATGTTCATCACCGACGCGCGGATCGCCCGCGGTGTGGACTTCTGGCGCCAGCACGAGGCAGTACTGGCCCGTGCCGAGCAGGAATACGGCGTACCGGCCCAGGTGATCGTATCGATCATCGGCGTTGAAACCTTCTTCGGGCGCAACACCGGTAATTACCGGGTGATCGATGCGCTGTCGACCCTGGGCTTCGATTACCCGCCACGCGCCGAGTTCTTCCGCAAGGAATTGCGCGAATTCCTGCTGCTGGCCCGTGAGGAACAGGTCGATCCACTGACCCTGAAAGGCTCCTACGCCGGTGCCATGGGCTTGCCGCAGTTCATGCCAAGCAGTTTTCGCGCCTATGCTGTGGACTTCGACGGTGATGGTCACATCAATATCTGGACCAATCCGGACGATGCCATCGGCAGTGTTGCCAGCTATTTCAAGCGTCACGGCTGGGAGGCCGGGCAGCCGGTGGTCAGCCGGGCCGAAGTGCGTGGCGACCGGGTCGACGAAGGCCTGACCACCGGTATCGAACCGACGAAAACCGTCGGGGAGTTGCGGGCGCTGGGCTGGTCGAGTCATGATGCGCTGCGCGATGATATGCCGGTCACGGCTTTCCGCCTGGAAGGTGACAATGGCCCCGAATACTGGATGGGCCTGAAGAATTTCTACGCGATCACGCGTTATAACCGCAGCGTGATGTACGCCATGGCCGTACATCAGCTCTCTGAACAGCTGGTCCAAGCACGGGGCGTCAAGTAATGCTGGCATCGCCAATCCGCAAACCCCTGAAGCTGGTGGCTCTTGCCGCGTTGTCCTTGCTGGTGGTCAGTTGTTCGTCGACCCAGGCGCCAAAACAGAAAGGCCCGGCGACGGCTGTACGTGCGACGCCAGGCCTGGACATCAACCGCGCCCACAAAGACGGTGCGCCCTGGTGGGACGTCGATGTATCGCGCATCCCCGACGCCACGCCGACCCTGCACACCGGTCCGTACAAGGCCAACCCTTATACGGTGCTGGGCAAGACCTATTTCCCGATGGCCGAATCCAAGCGTTATGTCGCTTCGGGCACGGCCTCCTGGTACGGCACCAAGTTCCACGGGCAGAACACCGCCAATGGCGAGGTGTACGACCTGTACGGCATGAGTGCCGCGCACAAGACCCTGCCCTTGCCGAGTTATGTCCGGGTGACCAACCTGGACAACCACAAGAGCGTGATCCTGCGGGTCAACGACCGTGGGCCGTTCTATTCGGACCGGATCATCGATTTGTCCTACGCCGCGGCCAAGAAGCTCGGTTACGCCGAGATCGGTACCGCCCGGGTCAAGGTCGAGGGCATCGACCCGCAGGAATGGTGGGCCCAGCGCGGCCGGCCGGCGCCCTTGATGCTCAACGAGCCGAAAGCCACGCCAGTGATGACGGCGTCCACGGGCACCGTAGAACAATGGACTCCGCCTCCGCAGCAGCACGCCGCGGCCGTTGTGCCGGTGCAGCTGGATGCAAAAAAAAACGCTTCTGCGCAAGCCTCTGGCCAGTATCTGCAGGTGGGCGCCTTCGCCAACCCGGACGCTGCCGAGCTCCTGCGCTCGAAGCTGAGCGGGATGGTGAGCGCTCCGGTGTTCATCAGCTCGATCGTGCGCAATCAACAGACCCTGCATCGGGTGCGCCTGGGGCCGATCGGCTCGCAGGGTGAGATCCAGCAAGTGCAGAACAGTGTCCGGCTGGCCAATCTGGGGCAGCCGAGCCTGGTAACCGCCGAGTAATCGGATACTGATTCATGGTTCGCCTGCGGTATTTGGGGGGTGAACCCAGGTTGTTGGCTCGTCGTACAACAAAAGCCCGGCAAGGGTCAGTGAGTGAACAACTGAACACGCGACAGCCCTTTAGAAGGCTGTCTGAATAGTTTTGTCCGCGAGGACAAGTTTCCATTAGCAATTTCGAGAGACGGATGAACATCACCACCTTTGCCAAACGCCTGTGTCTGCTTGTCCCGCTGATCATCACGCCTGCCGCCTGGGCGGTAGAAGTGATGCCGTCGCCACCGCAGCTGGCCGCCAAGTCCTATGTGCTCATGGAGGCCAGCAGCGGTAACGTGCTGGTGGAGAACAATGGTGACCAGCGTCTGCCGCCAGCCAGCCTGACCAAGCTGATGACGGCCTACATCGCGACCCTGGAAATCCGTCGCGGCCAGATCGGTGAGAACGACCCGGTGACCGTCAGCGAGAACGCCTGGCGTACCGGCGGTTCGCGGATGTTCATCAAGGTCGGCTCGCAAGTTACCGTCAGCGACCTGCTGCACGGCATCATCATCCAGTCGGGTAACGACGCCAGCGTCGCGGTTGCCGAGCACATCGCCGGAAGCGAAGACGCCTTTGCCGACATGATGAACAAGACCGCCGGCGACCTGGGCATGACCAACAGCCACTTCATGAACCCGACCGGCCTGCCGAACCCCGAGCACTACTCGTCGGCGCACGACATGGCGGTACTGGCTCGCGCCATCATTCATGAAGACCCGGCTCACTACGCGATCTACTCGCAGAAAGAGTTCTTCTGGAACGGCATCAAGCAACCTAACCGCAACCTATTGCTGTGGCGTGACAAGACTGTCGACGGCCTGAAAACCGGTCACACCGACGAAGCCGGCTACTGCATGGTGTCCTCGGCCGTGCGTGACGGCATGCGCCTGATCGCCGTGGTATTCGGTACCAACAGCGAGCAGGCTCGCGCAGCCGAAACCCAGAAGCTGCTGACCTACGGTTTCCGCTTCTTCGAAACCCAGACCTTCTACCAGAAGGGCACCGAGCTGGCTCAGGCGCCTGTCTGGAAGGGCACCACTTCCCAGGTCAAGGCCGGTCTGGCCCAGGACCTGACCATGACCATGCCAAAAGGCCAGCTGAAGAAGCTCGCCGCCAGCATGACCATGAATCCACAATTGACCGCGCCTATCGCCAAGGGTGATGTGATCGGTAAAGTCGAAGTGAAACTGGACGACAAGGTGGTGCATAGTGCCGACCTGATCGCTCTGGACGCGGTCGACGAAGGTGGTATCTTCCGCCGCATGTGGGATAGCATCCGCCTATTCTTCTACGGCTTGTTCAACTGATATTGTCGACCCGCGTGGCCCTCGCTCTGAAGTAGAGCGGGGGCCACGTCCGTCGCCACGGCTTACGAGGCCGTTACGCCATGACAGACACCGAAGTAAAGGCGCCAAAGATCGAATTCCCCTGCGCGGATTACCCGATTAAGGTGATCGGCGACACCGGCGTGGGTTTCAAGGACAAGATCATCGCGATCCTTGAAAAACACGCGACCGTTGACCACAAGACCCTGGCCGAGCGTCAGAGCACCAACGGCAAGTACACGACCATCCAGCTGCACATCATCGCCACCGGTCAAGAACAGCTGTACGACATCAACAGCGAGTTGCGGGCCACCGGTTTCGTGCACATGGTGCTGTGATGCCGCAAACGCTGGGCTTTCGCGAGCTCGGCCAGATGGCCTACGAGCCGGTCTGGCAGGCCATGCAACGCTTTACCAACGAACGCGGCACCGACGCTCCCGATGAAGTCTGGCTGGTGCAGCATCCGCCGGTCTTTACCCAGGGCCAGGCGGGCAAGGCCGAACATCTGTTGCTTCCCGGGGATATCCCGGTGGTGCAGGTCGACCGGGGTGGCCAGGTGACCTATCACGGTCCTGGCCAACTGGTGGCCTACCTGCTGCTGGACGTGCGCCGCCTGGGTTTTGGCGTGCGCGACCTGGTCAGCCGGATGGAGCAGTGCCTGATCGAGCTGCTGGCCAGCTACGGCGTGACTGCGGCGGCCAAGCCGGATGCCCCTGGCGTTTACGTCGATGGCGCGAAAATCGCCTCCCTGGGCCTGCGGATCCGCCATGGTTGTTCCTTTCACGGCCTGGCCTTGAACGTGGACATGGATCTGCAGCCGTTTCGACGGATTAACCCCTGTGGCTATGCCGGGCTGGCAATGACCCAGCTGAGCGACCACACAGGACCGATTGAATTTGCCGAGGTAAGTGCCCGGCTGCGCGCGCAGCTCGTCAAACACCTCGACTATGCTGAGCAGACGACCCTAACGGGCGGAATCGACTGATATGACTACTGCGCAAGACGCTGTGCAAACCCTGATCCCGACGCTGGATGTTTCCGAGCGCCCGGCCCGTGCGAAAGTTGAAGCCGGCGTTAAATTGCGCGGTGCCGAGAAAGTCGCACGTATCCCGGTGAAGATCATTCCGACCACCGAACTGCCGAAGAAACCTGACTGGATTCGCGTGCGTATTCCGGTTTCCCCGGAAGTCGACCGGATCAAGCAATTGCTGCGCAAGCACAAATTGCACAGCGTCTGCGAAGAGGCCTCCTGCCCGAACCTGGGCGAATGCTTCTCCGGCGGTACCGCGACTTTCATGATCATGGGCGACATCTGCACCCGTCGCTGCCCGTTCTGCGACGTCGGTCATGGTCGTCCGAAGCCTCTGGACGTCGATGAGCCGATGAACCTGGCGGTAGCCATCGCCGACCTGCGCCTGAAGTACGTGGTGATCACCTCGGTCGACCGCGACGATTTGCGTGACGGCGGTGCCCAGCACTTTGCCGACTGCATCCGCGAAATCCGCAAGTTGTCGCCGAACGTGCAGCTGGAAACCCTGGTCCCGGACTACCGTGGCCGCATGGACGTCGCGCTGGAAATCACCGCGGCCGAGCCACCGGATGTGTTCAACCACAACCTGGAAACCGTTCCGCGCCTGTACAAGGCCGCGCGTCCGGGTTCGGACTACCAGTGGTCGCTGACCCTGCTGCAGAAGTTCAAGCAGCTGGTGCCGCACGTACCGACCAAGTCCGGCCTGATGCTGGGCCTGGGCGAGACCGACGACGAAGTCATCGAGGTCATGAAGCGCATGCGCGAGCACGACATCGACATGCTGACTCTCGGTCAGTACCTGCAACCGTCCCGCAGCCACTTGCCGGTGCAGCGTTTCGTGCACCCGGACACCTTCGCCTGGTTCGCCGAGGAAGGTTACAAGATGGGCTTCAAGAACGTCGCCTCGGGCCCGCTGGTACGTTCCTCCTACCACGCCGACGAGCAGGCGAAGCTGGCCAAAGAAGGCCTGGTCTCCTGATGTAAAGCGCCCGCAAGGTCTTTTCCTTGCGGGCGTCATCTTCCGTTACGCCCGCGTTTCCCTCCCTTCATAGACTTTCCCTGCAAGCGCCGTGGCGTTTCGGCACTTCTGTTTGCCCGCTTTCATGTCTACTGTGCACTAGAGAATCCACACAGGGAGAACCATTGGATGACCCTCCAACCGACTGACGTCCTTTGTGCGCAACGGCCGGTGCCGGCGCTGCCTTCGCAAGGGCGGATCGGCTTGATTGCACCCGCCGGGCCTGCTGCCCTGGATACCGAGCAAGCCGTTCGCTGGATGCGCGCTCGAGGTTATTCGCTGCGGATCTACCCCGGGGTCCAACAGAGCGATGGCTATCTGGCCGGTAGCGACGAGGTCCGCCTGAATGACCTGCACGCCGCTTTTGCCGATGACGATGTCGATGCCATCCTGTGCCTGCGAGGCGGCTACGGCAGCCCACGCTTGCTCGACCGGATCGATTACGACCTGCTACGCCGCCATGCCAAGCCGTTTGTCGGCTACAGCGACATCACCGCGTTACATCTGGCCATCAATCGTTATGCGGGTTTCGTGACCTTTCACGGGCCGATGCTCAATGCCGATCTGCTGGGCGACAAACAGCCGCCGACCGAGTCTTCGTTGTTCAGCCTGCTCAGGGGGCAGCTGAAGGCCGGCAGCCTGTTGGCCCATCCAACGGCTTATCCCTTGACCACCATCGAACCCGGCATCGCCTGCGGCCAACTGCTCGGGGGGAATCTGTCGTTGATCGCCGCAACCATGGGCACGCCGTATGAGATCAACGCCGACGGCATCATTCTGTTTATCGAAGACATCAACGAGCCGCTGTACCGGATCGACCGTCTGCTGACGCATCTGCGCCTGGCGGGCAAGCTCGACAGGCTTCGCGGCGTGCTGGTGGGGGATGTGGCGGGAGTGGAGCCCCAGGCGCTTGCCGGGCTGCTCAAGCAGACCTTCGAACCCCTGCGCATTCCTGTGCTGGCTGGGTGGCGCAGTGGTCACTGCGATCCGAACCTGACCCTGCCGCTGGGGGCGATGGTCAGGCTGGATGCGGGGGAGAAGCAGTTGATCCTGGAACAGGATGTGGTATTCGGCTGATCAGCCCTCAACTGGCTATCGCGAACAAACCGCTCCTCTGTAGGAGCGAGCTTGCTCGCGATGGCGCCGGCGCTTCAGGCGTCGCCCTTCCAGTTTCAACGCGAGCGCAGGCTCTCCAGCAGCTTGTGGGTCGGATAGCCATCGGCAGGCCAGCCCAGCGATTGCTGCGCGCTGCGAATCGCCTTGCGGGTATTGGCGCCGATAATGCCGTCCGGGTTGCCGGCATCGTAATTGTTGGCGCTGAGCAGGTTCTGCAACTCGATGCGCTCGGAGCGGCTGAGAGGCATGTCGTCTTTCGGCCAGATGCCGTTGATCAGGCCTGAACCGTTGAAGCGTTGCGACAACAGGTTCACCGCCAAGGCATAGGACGAAGAGTTGTTGTACTTCAGAACGGCGCGGAAGTTGTCGAGGATCAGGAACGCCGGACCGCGATAACCCGCCGGCAGCAGCAAGGCCGCCGAAAGCTGTTCGGAGCCGGCCGGAACGTTGGCGCCATTGGGCAGTTTCATGCCCAGGCGCAGCCATTCGGCCACCGGCTTACGGGTCGCACCGTCCGCCAGCGCATAGTCGAAGCCGTTCGCCAGCTGCACCTCGAACCCCCAGGGCTGGCCTTTCTGCCAGCCGGAGCTTTGCAGATAGTGCGCGGTCGAGGCCAGGGCATCGGCCGGGCTGTTCCAGATGTCGCGACGGCCATCGCCGTCGAAGTCCACGGCGTGGGTGTTGTAGGTGGTCGGGATGAACTGGGTCTGCCCCATCGCACCGGCCCAGGAGCCGAGCATTTTCTCGGGCTGGATGTCGCCGTGCTGGAGGATTTGCAGGGCGGCCAGCAGCTGGCTGTTGGCAAAGGCCGGACGGCGACCTTCGTAGGCCAGGGTGGCGAGGGAGCGGATCACCGATTTGTTGCCCTGGAACTCGCCGAAGTTGCTTTCCATGCCCCAGACCGCCACCAGCGCCTGGCGATCGACGCCATAACGTTGTTCGATCTGCTGCAGGATGTCGGCGTATTGATTGATCAGCGCCTGACCCTTGCGCACCCGCAGCGGCGACAGAGCGCCGTCGAGGTATTCCCACACCGGCCGGGTGAATTCCGGCTGGCTGCGGTCGGCCTTGATCACGCCCATGTCCGGGGTGACGCCGGCGAACGCCCGGTCGAAAAGATCGGCGCGGATCCCGGCGTTCAGTGCTTCGACACGGAAGCCTGCCTGCCATTGGGCAAAGGTCTGGGTTGGCTGGATGTCCAGATTGTCGACGGCCAGCGCAGCGACGGTCGCAGGTGCGGCGAGAGGGGCGGCTTGAATGCTTTGGAGTGGCTGGGCATCGGCGGCGGTGGGTTTTTCCGCGCAGGCGACGAGCAGGGCAAGGCTGGAGGCAGCGATCAGTTGGCGCAGGTGCCAACGACGGGAAAGACAAAAGGGCATGCACAGGTCCAGAGAATACGAATCAGATACAGACCTTATCACGCCGGCGGGGTTCTCCGCTTTATGCAGCCAGAAAGTAAGAAGCCTCCCAGCTTTTAGACTGGAAGGCTTCGCGGCGGTAGCTGCCTTTGCCCTTGGCGGGTCGTTCCTGACGGCTGCGGAACAGGGGCTGGGCGATGATGGATTTGGCCTTGTTGGGGCCATGCTTGGATGGCTTGCTCATTTTGGGTTCTCGCTTGAGGTGGGTTTGCGCGGCAGATGATCGGCCAGCTTTGTCCTGCTGTCCAGCCCCGCGATGTGTAGGACTTTTCAGTGTTTTTCGTTGGATCTCCCGAACCTGTAGGAGCGAGCTTGCTCGCGATGGTGATCAGCCAGGAAACCGCGGTACCAAGGCTGACGCTGATCGCGAGAAAGCTCGCTCCTGCAAAGTGTCGGGTTTATTCGGCGGGGAGAGGCAGACGCTGGCCGGCCATCAGCAGCGACAGGCGGCTCAGGCTGCTCCAGGGCGAACCGGCGGCCTGCCCCTTGATCTGCGCATCGATACGTTGGGCATCGAGCAGCAATTGCGCCCAGCGCGGCGCCGAATAGCGCTGCAGGGCCTTGCTCATCAGCGGCTTGCGTTTGTCCCAGACGGGCGGGCGGGCCTGGCTGAACACTTTGTCCAGCGGAGTGCCCTGGCTGTACTGCAGCGACATATTGGCCAGCGCCCGCAATTCCCGGGACAGGGCCCAGAGAATCACCGGAGGCTCGACACCTTCGCCGCGCAGGCCTTCGAGCATGCGCAAGGCATGCGCCGCCTCGCCATTGAGGATGGCATCCACCAGCCCGAAAACGTCGAAGCGCGCGCTGTCGGCGACTGCCGCTTGCACGGTTTCCACCGTGATCTGGCCGCCTTCGGCCATCAGCTTGAGCTTTTCGATTTCCTGGGCGGCGGCCAGCAGGTTGCCTTCTACCCGGGCCGCGATGAGTTCCACGGCGTCCTGGCTGGCGGAAAGCCCGGCCTGGGACAGGCGTTGGCGAATCCACTGCGGCAACTGGCTGGCATCCACCGGCCAGATCTGGATGAACTGGGTCTGCTCGCCGTCGATCAGGGCCTTGCCCCATTTGGTCTTTTGCGCGCTGCCATCGAGCTTGGGCAGGCTGATCAGCAGCAGGGTGTCTTCGGCCGGCCGTGAGCAGTATTCGATGAAGGCCGCGGCGCCTTTGTCACCGGGCTTGCCCGAAGGCAGGCGCAGTTCCAGCAGGCGTCTTTCGGCGAACAGCGACATGCTCGCGCCGGCTTGCAGCAACGTTCCCCAATCGAAATTGGCGTCGGCGCTGAATACCTGGCGTTCGTCGAAGCCCTGCTGGCGGGCGGCGCTGCGAATGGCATCGGCGGCTTCCTGGCACAGCAACGGGTCATCGCCACTGATGACATAGACCGGTGCGAGCGTGCCTTGCAGGTGTTTGCCGAGTTGAGCGGGGGCGAGTTTCATAAGGAGGGGCAAGCGGGGNCCCGCAAGACTTACTGGTTCGGCAGCTGCATGGGCGACTGTTGCGGGGTTTCCGCCTCAGCCTTCTGCGCGGCTTCCAGCGCCTCGGCCTCGGCCTTGGCGCGGGCATCCGCGGTCTGCTGCAGTTGATCCAGCTGGGTCGGAGTCAGCAGTTGCAGGCGCAGCATCATGTTCTGTACCAGGTCGCGACGCATTTCCTTGCGCACTTCCAGCGACTCCTGGTCGGAACCCACCAGGTTGTTGCCGTCGTGGATGTAGACCTTCTGCACTTGCAGCTTGTCGCTGAGCAGGGTCAGGTTGTTCTGGCCCTGGATGTCGTAGTTCAGCACGGTGGTCATTTCATACTCGGCCGAACGACCGGCACCGGCGTAGCTCAGGCTGCGCTGGGATTCCTGTTCGCGGGTCAGTACCAGCTTGTAAGGCGCGCCGGCGTAGACCTTGACGCCACTGCTCTGCAGAACCTGGCGCAGCTGGGTCACGGTTTCGCCGTAAGCGTTGCGCGCGCTCAGGTCGAGTTCCTTGATCGCCAGTTCGGTAGTGCCGGTGCCGCGCAGCTGAAAGCCGCAGGCGCTCAGCAGTACGGCCAGGCCCATCACCAGGAGGTTGCGTTTGATCATCTTGTTGCTCCCCTTGAAACCATGTGGGCCGATAGGGCGGCCCTGGAGGTTTTATTCGGCGTCAGCCTTGGGCTGACGCCTGATCCAATTAGCTAGCGACGATATTGACCAGCTTGCCAGGCACGACGATCACTTTACGAATCGTCAGGCCTTCGGTGAAGCGCAGCACGTTCTCGTTGCTCCGAGCGGCGGCTTCGATCTCTTCACGGCTGGCGCTGGCCGGCATTTCGATCTGGCCACGCAGTTTGCCATTCACTTGAATGACCAGCTGCAGGCTGTCCTGAACCAGCGCGTTCTCATCCAGCACCGGCCAGCCGGCGTCGATGATGGCGCCGCTGCGACCCAGCCGGCTCCACAGCTCGTGGCTGATGTGCGGGGTGATCGGCGCCAGCAGCAGGGCCACGGTTTCCAGGCCTTCCTGCAACAGGGCACGGTCCTGCGGGGTGGCTTGCGGTGCTTTTTCCAGCACGTTCATCAGCGTCATGACCTGAGCGATGGCGGTGTTGAATTTGTGGTTCTGGCCGACGTCCTGGCTGGCTTGCTTGATCGCCAGGTGGATGGCGCGACGAATGACTTTCTGTTCGTCATTCAGCGCACCCAACTCCAGTGTGCCCGGCAGGCCCTGGGCTACATGGGACTGGGCCAGGCGCCAGACGCGCTTGAGGAAGCGGTGGGCACCCTCGACGCCGGAGTCGGACCATTCCAGGCTCATGTCAGGCGGCGAAGCGAACATCATGAACAGGCGGCAGGTATCCGCGCCGTACTGTTCGATCATCGACTGAGGGTCGACGCCGTTGTTCTTCGACTTGGCCATTTTCTCGGTACCGCCGATTTCCACCGGCAGGCCGTCGCTGATCAGCTTGGCGCCGACGATCTTGGCCTTGCTGTCACGCTCCAGCTCGACGTCGGCCGGGTTGTACCAGGTGTAGGCACCGTTGGCTTCGCGGCGGTAGTAGGTCTCGGCGACCACCATGCCTTGGGTCAGCAGGTTCTTGAACGGCTCGTTGGAGCTGACCAGGCCCTCGTCGCGCATCAGCTTGTGGAAGAAGCGGGCGTAGAGCAGGTGCAGGATCGCGTGTTCGATACCGCCGATGTACTGGTCCACCGGCAACCAGTGGTTGGCGGCGGCCGGGTCGACCAGGCCACCCTCGTATTTTGGCGAGGCGTAGCGGGCGTAGTACCAGGAGGACTCGACGAAGGTGTCCATGGTGTCGGTTTCACGCTTGGCAGGCTTGCCGCATTTCGGGCAGCTGCACTCGTAGAACTCGGGCATGCGCGCCAGTGGCGAACCGGCGCCGTCCGGCACCACATCTTCCGGCAGTACTACCGGCAGTTGGTCTTCCGGTACCGGTACATCGCCACAGCTGTCGCAGTGGATGATCGGGATCGGGCAGCCCCAGTAGCGCTGACGGCTGATGCCCCAGTCGCGCAGGCGGAACTGGGTACGGGATTGGCCGAGGTTTTTCTTCAGCAGGGCCACTTCGATGGCGTCGAAGGCACCGGCAAAATCCAGGCCGTTGAACTCGCCGGAATTGATCAGTTCGCCGTGCTCGCCGTAGGCGTCCTGCCAAGGCGCAGGCGTTTCGTCGCCAGCGCTGGTACGCACCACGTTCTTGATCGGCAGGTTGTACTTGGTGGCGAACTCGTAATCGCGCTCGTCGTGCGCCGGAACGGCCATTACCGCGCCATCGCCGTAGTGCATCAGCACGTAGTTGGCGACCCATACCGGGAGTTTTTCACCGGTCAGCGGGTGCTCGACGAACAGCGAAGTCGGCAGGCCTTTCTTCTCTTGAGTGGCGATGTCGGCTTCGGCGACGCTGCCGCCCTTGCACTCGGCGATAAAGGCTTGCAGCGCCGGATCGTTCTGCGCCGCCAGGGTGGCCAGCGGGTGTTCGGCGGCTACGGCAACGTAGGTCGCGCCCATCAGGGTGTCAGGGCGGGTGGTGAAGACTTTCAGTGCGCCCGCTTCGCCGATGGAGGCCTGGTCGTAGGGGAATTGCACTTCCATGCCACGGGATTTACCGATCCAGTTGCGTTGCATGGTCTTGACCTGCTCGGGCCAGCCCGGCAGCTCGTCGAGACTCTCCAGCAGTTCATCCGCGTAGGCGGTGATCTTGAAGTAGTACATCGGGATTTCGCGTTTTTCGATCAGCGCGCCGGAGCGCCAGCCGCGACCGTCGATCACCTGTTCGTTGGCCAGAACGGTCTGGTCGACCGGGTCCCAGTTCACGGTGCCGTTCTTGCGGTAGATCACGCCTTTTTCGAACAGGCGAGTGAACAGCCATTGTTCCCAGCGGTAGTAGTCCGGCTTGCAGGTCGTGACCTCGCGGGACCAGTCCACCGCCAGGCCCAGGCTGCGCAGCTGGGACTTCATGTAGGCGATGTTTTCGTAGGTCCACTTGGCCGGTGCGACGTTGTTCTTCATCGCGGCGTTTTCCGCCGGCATGCCGAAGGCGTCCCAACCCATGGGTTGCAGCACGTTCTTGCCTTGCATGCGCTGGTAGCGGGAGATCACGTCGCCGATGGTGTAGTTACGCACGTGCCCCATGTGTAGCTTGCCGCTGGGGTAAGGGAACATCGACAGGCAGTAGTAAGTTTCCTTGCCTGGCTGTTCACTGACTTCAAAGGACTTTTGCTCATCCCAGAACGACTGGGCGGCGGCTTCGATTTCACGGGGCTGATAGTGTTCGTGCATGGCTACTTTTGAACTGAATAGGGGTGGCCTAATCCTCTTCAATGCAACGTTGGGCGGTGATGACGCCAGATATGGCGTTTTCGCGACCCAGTCGAGCTGGAAGTGGAGTTACAGGAAGCGCCGTAGCATACATGACCGCGCTCTACCGAGGGAAACCCTGATTACGCGCCGTGGGCCGTTGGTCGCGGCACCCTGCCGGTTTTGGCAGTGCGACTAAGCTCAAAAAGGGGAGTGAGTCTTACTTTCATGAGGTGAATGGATGGTTGAGTCGCAGCGGAAAGTTACAAAACCCGAGTTGTACGAACGATTGATAGATCGTCTGGCTTTGGCCCTGGACGCAGCGAGAACAGCAGGGAGCTTGCGTAATGAGCGTCCTGCGGAGTTGGAGTTGCGGGGCCTGAGTCATGCCGAGCTCGAGGTGATCAAGGCCTATCTGGATCGTAGTGAGCGTGAGACGCAATTGAGCGTGCTCGAATGCCTGAGGCACGAAGTGACTCCACATTCGGCCAAGGTCATCTGGTTGAAAGACAAGGTGCCCGCCCGGGATGCGGTAAAGGTCCGGTCCCTGCAGTTCAAATGAGTCTGCGCCGCCCATTCGGGCATCTGCGCAGCGTCAACGCCGCGTACCTTGTGCGTAAAATCTGTTTCGTATCTGTTGTTGCTTTGCTTTTACCCACTTAGGCTTCGAGCATCTTTGGAGATGCTCGATGCCTTTTCGTTATTTCGTCAAACAACTGTTCCTGCCGCCAGGCCTTCTGTTGCTGTTGCTTCTGCTCGCCTGGTGGTTTCGTCGCTCTAGGCCGCGATTGGCCGGTGTGTGTTTTGCCCTAGGCCTGGGCGGGTTCTGGTTGATGAGCCTGCCTGTGATGGTGGAGTGGGGCGCCAGTACCCTGGAGATTGAGCCGGCTCTGACGCAAAGCCAGTGGTCGACCCTGGCCGAACAGGCCGATGCGATCGTGGTGTTGGGCTCTGGACGGGAGCGTGGCGATCCGGCCTGGGGAAGCGACCAGCCGACCGGGGTCGGGCTTGAGCGCCAGCGTTACGCGGCGCGCCTGGCCAAGGCTTCCGGATTGCCGATCCTGACCAGCGGAGGCCTGCACTACGGCACGCCGCCTACGGAAGCGGCGTTGATGGCCGAGTCGTTGCTGAACGATTTCGACGTGAAGGTGCGTTGGCAGGAAGGGCGCAGCCGCACAACCTGGGAAAACGCCCAATTCACTGCGCAAGTGCTGGAACCGCAAGGCGTCAAACGTATAGTGCTGGTCACCCAGGCCTGGCATATGCAGCGGGCTGTCTGGAGTTTCGAGCAGGCAGGATTCACCGTGGTGCCGGCACCGGTGGGATTCCTCGGGGTGGATAACGCCAGGCCGCTGGGCGGCTGGATGCCGGAGTTCAAGTCGATCTGGCAGAGCGGCCAGTTGCTGAACGAGGCGGTGGGGCTGGTGGGCTACAAGCTGTTTTATCGTGGAGAGGACTAGGCTCATCTCGAGCCAGCCAGCTCCCGCAGGAGTCGCAGATTCCTGGCAGGAGCGAGCTGGCTATGATGAGGTCAGACAGTCTTGGCGATCCGGCTAGCCAGCAGGGCCCAGCCGAACAGCAGAACGCTCAGGATGATCAGGGGCCATGAGCGCCACTGCAGGTAAGGCGTCAGGTTGTGCATCGGCACTACTTCGCCATAGAGAATTCCGCGTTCGAACTGTGGAATCTGCACGGTGATCTTGCCGAACGGATCGATCAGGCCGGTCACCCCGTTGTTGGTGGCGCGGATCATCCAGCGGCCGGCTTCCAGGGCGCGCATCTGGGCCATCTGCAGGTGCTGCAGCGGGCCGATCGAAGTGCCGAACCAGGTGTCGTTGCTGATGGTCAGCAGCAGGTCGCTACGGGCTGACAGGCCGGCGGCGAATTCCGGATACACCACCTCGTAGCAGATGAATGGCGCAATCTGGTAACCCTTGGCTTGCAGCAACGGCTGGTCGGCGGGGCCGCGGGCGAAATCCGACATGGGCAGGTCGAAGAAGGCGATCAGGCCGCGCAACAGGTCTTGCAGGGGCACGTACTCGCCGAAGGGCACGAGCTTTTGCTTGAGGTACTCGCCATCGCCTTCGCCGACCACGGTAATGCCGTTGAAGTAACGTTTCTGGTGATGCACTTCCTGGCGGATCGGTACGCCGGTGATCAGCGCCGAATGTCGGTCGGCGGCGAAGTTACCCATCATGTTCAGATAACCTTCGGCCGATTCCTTGAGCACGGGCACCGCGGTTTCCGGCCACACCAGCAGATCCACGCGCTTGGAGCTGAAGCTCATGTCGCGGTACAGCGCCAGCTGGGAGTTGAGTTGCGCGGGGTCCCATTTCAGGTTCTGTTCGATATTGCCCTGGATCGCCGCCACGGTCAGCGGCTCGCCCGACGGGCTGGTCCAGGCATGTCCCTTGAGCGCGATGCCGATCATCCAGGGGCCGACCAGCAGCACCAGACCGGCGGCGATAAAGCCTTTGCGTCCAGCGCGGATCAGGCCGGGCAGGTTGTAGAGCAGGGCGGCGGTCAGCGCCAGGGTGAAGGAGATCAGCCACATGCCACCCAGCGGGGCCAGGCCGGCCAGAGGGCCGTCGAGCTGACTGTAGCCGGAGTAGAGCCAGGGGAAACCCGTCAGGAACCAGCCGCGGAAGGCTTCCTGGCCCACCCAGAGGGCAGCGAAGGCCAGGGCGTCGGCGAGGGGCGCCTCATTGCGGCGCAGCCAGCGCGCCCAGAGCCAGGCCGGGAGGGCGAAAAAGAAGGCGATGGCGGCAATGAAGGCCAGCATCAGCAAGCTGGCCAGCAGCACCGAGGCGCCACCGTAGGTATGGATGCTGACGTAGATCCAACTGGTGCCGGCGGCAAACAGGCCGAAGCCGAAACACCAGCCGCGCCACAGCGCCTGATGCGGGTTCAGCTCGCGCAGGCCGGCATAAAAGAAGCCGACCGCCAGCAGTGCCAGCGGCCAGATGTCGTACGGCGCCAGGGCCAGGGTGGTGATTGCGCCAGCCGCCATGGCCAGCAGGTTACCGGGCCAGCCGGGGCGGGTTAAGCGCAGCAAGAGGCGTGTCATCTGCTCTTTCCTGTGTCGCGCCGGAGCCTGCTGTTGCGCAGGGCAAGGCGCGAGGAGTGTGGTTTGGTTTTTTCAA
>NZ_JBQENK010000022.1:108310-134844 GCF_052044735.1 Pseudomonas sp. 22526 | reverse complement strand
ATTGAGATTGGTCAGTGCCGTGCCGACGTCACCGCTCACCAATGGGCCGATATTGGAACCATTCGCGCTGATGCTGTTGGTGGAGTAACTGGGCGCCGTCCATGCCCCCGTGGTCGCATTGACTGCCGCACCGCCGCCCAGTGCCGCTGCCGTGTTCTGGCTGGTCGCAAACAACTGGCTGCCATTCACGGCATCGGTGCTGGTAGCGTTCAACGTACCTCCAGCGACATTGGTCAACCTCACCGAAGTCCCTGCCGGGTTGAAGGTCACCTGATCTTTAGTCGCGGCATCGTCGTATTTCACTGCCACAGCGGCGGTGTTGGTCAGGCTGGTGTTGAGGTTGCTCAGTGCTGCGCCGACGTCGTTGCTAACCAATGGGCCGGTGTTGGCACCGGTTGCGCTGATGTTGTTGGTGGAATAACTGGGCGCTGTCCATGCTCCGGTGGATGCATCGAGCGCTGCACCACCGCCCAGGGCGGTCGCAGTGTCCTGCCCTGCTTTGTTCAGTTGGCTGACGTTGACGGCATCCGTTGCGCTGGAGCCAGCGGCAAGGCCAGTAATGCGGCGGCCGTCAGCGCCATTGGCGATGTTCACTTCGCCACCGGTTGCTGCACCACCCACACCGTAAGCCGCATTGGCCAACGTCGTGCCGGTGGCGGACGAGTTGGAACCCAGCGCCACACCGTTGGCCACCGTCGCGCTCGCGAGCGGGCCGATGGCCACGCTGTCCTGGCCCGTTGCACTGCTGTCGGCGAGCACCGAACTGCTGTGGAAGTACTTGATCCCGGTGCCGTTGTTGACGATGTTGTCGACGGTTTGGTTGGTTGCGAATAGCTGTGAGCCGTTCACCGCATCGGTGCTGGTGGCGTTCAAGGTACCGGCCGCGACATTGGTCAACTTCACCGCCGTACCCGCCGGGTTGAAGGTCACCTGATCCTTAGTCGCGGCATCGTCGTACTTCACCGCCACGGCAGCGGTGTTGGTCACGCTGGTATTGAGGTTGTTCAGCGCCGCGCCAACGTTATTGCTGACCAAAGGCCCGGTGTCGCTGCCGGTCACACTGATGCTGTTGGTCGAATAACTCGGCGCCGTCCATGCTCCGGTACTCGCATCGAGTGCCGCGCCGCCGCCCAGGGCGGTCGCTGTGTCCTGACCTGTTTTATTCAGTTGGCTGACGTTGACGGCGTCCGTCGCGCTGGAACCGGCGGCAAGACCGGTGATACGACGACCATTGGCGCCGTTGGCGATATTGACTTCGCCACCCGCCGTCGCCGCCCCGCCGACACCATAAGCCGCATTGGCCAACGTCGTGCCGGTGGCGGACGAGTTGGAACCCAGCGCCACGCCGTTGGCAATGGTCGCGCTCGCGAGCGGGCCGATGGCCACGCTGTCCTGGCCCGTTGCACTGCTGTCGGCGAGCACCGAATTGCTGTGGAAGTACTTGATCCCGGTGCCGTTGTTGACGATGTTGTCGACGGTTTGGTTGGTCGCGAACAGCTGTGAGCCATTCACCGCGTCGGTGCTGGTGCTGTTCAAGGCACCAACTGCGACATTGGTCAACTTCACCGCCGTACCCGCAGGGTTGAAGGTCACCTGGGTTTTGGTGGAAGCATCGTCGTATTTCACTGCCACAGCAGCGGTGTTGGTCAGGCTGGTGTTGAGGTTGCTCAGTGCCGCGCCAACGTCGTTGCTGACCAATGGGCCGGTGTTGGCACCGGTTGTGCTGATGCTGTTGGTGGAATAACTGGGCGCCGTCCATGCCCCGGTGTTCGCATCAAGCGCCGCACCGCCGCCCAGGGCAGTCGCCGTGTCTTGGCCTGCTTTGTTCAGTTGGCTGACGTTGACGGCGTCTGTCGCCGAGCTGCCTGCCGCCAAACCAGTAATGCGACGGCCATCAGCGCCATTGGCGATGTTCACTTCACCACCTGTCGCGGCGCCACCGACGCCGTAAGCTGCATTGCCCAACGTTGTGCCAGTGGCGGAAGAGCCGCTGCCCAGGGCCACAGAGTTAGCCGTCCCTGCCGTCGCGCCATTGCCCAGGGCTACAGCGTTAGTAGCAGTGGAACTGGCGGTAGGTCCCACTGCGACGCTGTCGGTACCGGTGGCGGTGCTGTCGGCCAAGGTCGAGTTGGCGTGGAAGTATTTGATACCCGCGCCGTTGTTGATGTTATTAACGGTGGTGTTGGTGGCAAACAACTGCGACCCGTTCACTGCATCCGTACTGGTGCCATTCAGTGCCGCCGGTGCCAGGTTGGTGATCGTCACCGGAGCGCCTGCTCCGGCCCCGCCAGTCGCGCCCAAAGTGATCCTGTTGCCCCCGGCGGCATCGTATTTGACGGCGATATTGGCCGTGTTATTCACATTGGTGTTGAGCGCTGTCAAGGCAGATGCAACATTCGCCTGCGCCGTAGGCCCGGTCACTGCACCGGTAGCGCTGATACTGTTGATCGGCTGGCTGAAGCCGCTGATATTGCCGGTCGCCGGACTATAGGTCGCGCCGCCGCCCAGCGTGCTGGCTGTTGTTGTGCCCAGGTTGTTGACGCCGGTGACGACCGAATTCAGCTGAGAACCGTTGATGGCGTCGGTGCTGGTGGCAGAAATCACGCCTGCCGCAACGTTCTGGATCTGGCGCTCAGTACCTGCCGCACCCACCGACACCACACCATTGGTCGAAGCAGCTGCTTGCACGCCCGCTGCAGTAGCACCAAATTGCGCAGTAGTGCCGGTATGCGGAGCAGCTGTCGTTGACTTCGAACCTAACGCCACATCGTTGGTATTGTTAGCCACTGCGGTATCGCCCAGCGCCACGGCGCCTGCCGCCGATGCCTTGCTGGCATTACCCAGTGCCACCGAACCTTGACCGATCGCGATATTGGCATTGCCGATGGCAACCGCGCCATTGGCAGCGATCGTACCAGCCAGATTGCCTGCCGCCGTATTGTCCGCACCCATCGTCACCGCGCCGGTACCGTTCGCTACGTTCGGATCGCCGATCGCAACTGCGCCGTTGCCCGTGGCTTTCTGTCCGCGTCCGATGGCCACTGCACCGCCGGCAGCCGTGCTGGAGTTAGCAGTGGTGCCGGACGAACCGATCGCAACGTTCTGGCCGGTCGCGCCACTGATAATCCCGTCACCCTGTGCAATACCGAAAGCGCCATTGACTGTGGCGCCATTGCCAACGGCGATGCCTGAAGTAGCCGTCGAGACGACAGATGACCCGCTGCCGACTGCAATTGCATTCGTCGCAGCCGCTTGCGCGCCCACAGCGTTCGCAACACCCGCAGCAGGGTACCCGCCGATTGCAATAGCTCCATCTGCGGAAGTCTTACTCAAAGCGCCAATGGCGATGCTGTAGTTGGCTGCGGTGACTTGCGTGCCCAGAGCGGTAGCCTGTATTCCTGCCACACTCAGATAGCCAACCGCGGTGGCGTACTTTCCATTCGCGACCAAACCTGTGCCGATCAAGGTTGCGCCGACGAAGCCAGTTGCATTGCTGTCACAGCCGGAAAGTATCGAAGTATTTCCACTCCCATCCCCAAAAGTTCGAGATTGGGTGGAACCGTCTACACCCGTATAGTTAACGGCACCGCTGCCGCAGCCTGATCCGTTACTTGGAGGTGAGTATGAGGCATGTCCCGTTAACGGCAGCACCAAGACTAACGCCGTCACTGAACTTTTCAGCAAAAATCCGCCCCCGAGGGAAGACCAACAGGCTGAATCCTCCGACGAAATGCCCACGCCAAGAGCGCAACTGGCCCCCGATCTCTTTCCTTTGGCCGAAACCAACTCAGAAACCACCGCCCAGCAACCTATCGAAGCGTTCCAAACCACAGAGTAAATTTTGTTCATTTGTTAATTTGGCGAGAGCCAACCTCCGAAATACGCGTCATCCATGGCGTGATGACTTTCGCCTTCAATTCGATTGCGGACCCAGAACCTTGCCGGCAAGCATCGAATCCCGTCAGTAATCGACAAGACTCGAACTTCGCTTCACGTAGCGAAAAGACATCACAATGGAATCAAGTGATCGTATTGTCTCGACTTGTATGGCGAATTCAGTTAGGAAAATTCCTGCTGTTTGTAGGAAATTTCCCAGCCAACTTCAGTGAGGCGCATCAACACGCCCAAACAAAAAACGCCAAAGAACATGTAATAAATGTTTTTGGCGTTATGCGATTTCTAAATAAGTTCATGCATGACTGACAACCAATAAGTCGCGCACTTGAGAGGTCCGCTCAATAACTGGCCGTCATCCCTCGTTGAAGGTCCAGCCAGTTCAATAAACTGGCCGCCGACATCGGCCGTGCGCACAAGTAGCCCTGCCCTTGCGTACAGCCAAGTTCCAACAACACTGTGCGTTGTTCTTCGGTTTCAATCCCTTCGACCACCACCGACATGCCCAGCGCTTCGCCCAGTGCCAGAGTGCTGCTGATGACTGCGCGACGGCGCGGCTCGTGCTTGAGACCACGCACGAACTCGCCATCGAGTTTGATTTCGTTGAACGGCAACTGACACAACCGCTGCAACGAAGAAAAACCCGCGCCGAAATCATCGATAGACAGACTGCAGCCCATCATTCGCAGGCGCACCAGGCTTTCCAGGCTGATCGCCGGTGCTTCGAGCAACCCCGTTTCGGTCAGCTCGAAGGTAAGCCCGGAACCGGGTAGATCATGAGCCGCCAATATGGTCTGAATCCGGCCCGTGAGGTCCGGGTTGACCAGTTGCCCCGCATGCAGATTGAACGCGACATTCAGAGCAAACCCTTGATTGAGTGCCTGGCGCTGGAGTCTCAGCCCGTGTTCCAGTTGAAGGAACAGCAACTCATCCATCAATCCACAACGCTCGATAACCGGCATGAACACCGAGGGCGGCAGGACACCTTTAAAGGGATGGTGCCATCGCGCCAGCGCTTCGATACTGCATACGTCCCCCGTCTGCAGATTGAACTTGGGCTGAAAGTAGGTGTGCAACTGATGGCCGGCGAGCGCCCGACGAACCTCTTCTTCAGTGGCCGGTACGACAGGCAGCACACCCGATTCGTTGATGGGCTCGTTCAAGTGTTTGGCCAGCAATAGCTGTAATGCCCCGGGTTGCAAAGGCTTGCTGACATCGCCCTGCAGCGCCATGCCCAAAAGTGCAACCAATGACCCCAGTACACTGCGTGCTTCGGCCAATACGGTGCTGCTGACGATGATCGACCCTGCCAACCCGAATCGGTCCATCCCCTGCAGAAAGTCCAGGACGCCCGCATTCTCCATGCGCAAGTCGCACAGCGTAATATCCACTGGACCGGTCTGTTCGAGGATCGCGAGGGCTTGCACGCTCTCGGTGGCAACAAAGACTTCCTGGCAACCGGCTTGTCGCAGCCTGTTGGCCACCCCTGAAGCACCGGATGCCGTGTCGCCAAGAACCAGAATACGCAAAGGGAGCATGGACATGGACGCAGCTCACAAGAGAGGGAATGAGCCAATTGTCCGGGCTTGGCCTGAGGGCATCTTTAGGAAACTTCCTTGTCAATGTAGGATTTTTCCCAAATTCTAATCGACGGCGACGCCGGCCCCTCTCTCGACAGCGTCTGGATCAGCCATGTGCCGCTCCAGCGTATGCGCCAATTGCTCCATCGCTTGTTGCAACGCATCCACCGCTTCTGTCAGGGCGGCAGAGTCAGCCCCCATACAGACGGTTTCCAACTGCTCGCAGCACAGGATCAGACTGCCTGCCTTGATGAGCCGCGCCCCGCCCTTGACCCGATGGGCCAGACTGGAAAGCCCCGACAAGTCATGCTCGCCGAACAGCTTGATGAGCCGCAACATATCCTCTTCATTACTGCTGGCCAGATCCCCCAGCAATTTCCTGATCGCGTTGTGATCGCCATAGGTCAGTTGCTGCAGGCTGCTCAGATTGATGTCGCCCTCGACAACAGGGCTCGGGGCGCTATCCGTAGATAGCTCCGCCCCGGACTGCACCGAGGCAAGCCGGGCACTCAGGTCACCCAGGCTGATCGGTTTGAAGAGGCAGTCGTCCATCCCCTCTGCCAGACAGCGGTCTTTTTCCTCTGGCTGAGCATTGGCGGTCAGGCCGAGGATCAAGCAAGGCTCGGCCCCCGAGGACTTTTCTTCGTCACGGATGGCCCGTGTCAATTCATAACCGTTCATGACCGGCATGTTGCAGTCAGTGATCACCACATCGAAATGGCCGTTGCGCCAGGCGCGCAGGCCATGGGCGCCGTCCTCGGCGTCGCTGACGCTGTGACCGAGGTAAGACAATTGCTGAGAGAGCAGCAATCGGTTGGCCGGGTAATCGTCGATCACCAGAATGTTCAGCACACTCGCCTGATCCGTGAGCACGGCCGCGGGCGACTCGGCAGCGGGCACAGGTTGCAGGATCAGAAGATCGAGGCGGATATCGATCTGTGTGCCCTTGCCCGGCACGCTGGTCAGGTGCAAGTGCCCGTCCATCATTTCACACAAGGTACGGCTGATGACCAGCCCCAACCCCGAACCACCCCGCGCCGACTGATGATTATTGCGGGCCTGGCCGAACGGGTTGAACAACAGCGCCTGATCTTCGGCCGAAATGCCGATGCCGGTATCCTTCACCTGGACATGAATCGCCAGACGCTCGCCGCACACGTCGAGTACAGTCTGAACGCTCAAACGCACTTCGCCTTCGTCGGTGAACTTGATCGCGTTGCTCAGAAGGTTGGACAGAATCTGTTTGAAACGCAGGGGATCGATCAGGACATCGCGACAGGCCTTGAGGTCGAAATCCAGCAACAGCCGCACCCCCTTCTGCCGCGCCACCCCTTCGAACATGCGCACCACCGACTCGACCAGCTCACGCAGGCTGGCCCGTTCCGGGGTCAGGGACAGGCGGCCGGATTCGATACGGGCAATGTCGAGAATGTCGCCGATCAGATCCAGCAACCCCCGGGCCGCGCCTGAGGCCACTTCGATGGCGAAGCGATCCATCACGCCTTGGTCGGCCTTCTTCATCGCCAGTTCGAGCATGCCGATCACGGCATTCATCGGCGTGCGGATTTCATGGCTCATGGTCGCCAGAAAGGTGGTTTTCGCCCGGTTGGCGTCGTCGGCGCTTTGCTTGGCGCTCTGCAGTTGATCCATCAGACGCTGGCGGTCGCTGATGTTGATCCAGCCGGCAATGATGCCCATCACCACGCCTTCACTGGTGTGATACGGCAGCATCCAGTGATACACCGTGTGCACCACGCCATCGCTGTGAGTGTAGGTGCGATCCTTAATCCATCGCGTGCCGCTCTCCATGACCTTGACGTATTCGGCCTGGAACGTCTGAGCATCGGAATGCCCAACCACCGGGCTGTCGGTCAGTCGCTTGCCCATCACGGCTTCGCGCGGCAGGCCCAGCGCGTCCAGGTAGGCCGAGTTGCAACTGATCAGTCGACCTTCACGGTCGCGCACGTAAATCGGATGGGGCGTGCCATCGATCAAGGCCCGCATGAATTCCATCTGATCGTTGAGCGCCAGTTCTGCCTTTTCACGGATAGACACCAGTTTGCGCAGATGAACGATCCAGAACAGCGCCAGAATCAGCAACAGCGCGAAAATGACAAACCCCTGGATGACCGCCGAGCGATGGTGCAGCCAGCTATCGTTATCGATCACCACGTCGTGGCGCCATCGGCTCGTCAGTTCATCCAGCTCCTCCGGAGGAATGCTTTGCAGGGCCTTGTCCAGAATCGAATACAGTTCCAGCGCCCCACGATCGGTGGCGAAACCCGTCTGGGCCGACAGCGGACCGACCACACCGGCCACCCGCAGACGGTCGCGGTACTGACGCAGAATCATGTAGCGCCCGTTGATCAGCGAATTGAGGGCACCGTCCGCCTCGCCTTTGTCCACCAACGCCAAGGCCTCGGCCGACGTCGCTGTCTCGACCAATTGGATGCCCGGGAATGTCTCACGAATGTACTCCTGCAACGCATTGCCGCGCCGCATCGCCAGTCGCTTGCCAACCATGCCCTCAAAGGATTGCGCGCTGCCCGCCTCGTTCTGCGTGATCAGGACAAACGGGCTGGTCATATAAGGCCGGGTGAACCGCAGTTCGCCTTCACGGACCGTGCTGGGGGTGAAGGCTGCGATCAGATCCGCATTGCCGGCCCGGACCTGCTCGACCAGTTTCTCCATCGAGCTGCTGCGCAGGACATCGAATTTCAGACCGGTGCGCTGGCTGACCTTGGCCAGCACCTCGGCGCCGATGCCCCGGAATTCGCCCTGCCCATCAAAAAAGGAGACCGGCGGGAGACTGTCGTTGACGGCCACGGTCAGCCGAGGGTGCTTTTGCATCCAGCGTTGTTCGGCTGCGGTGAACTGGAGTGAATCAAGGCCGGCAACGTTGAGGTCCCCTGCCCCCCACCGATGCAGGATCGTCATGCGATCGCTGATCGGGATCACCTCCAGCGCTGCATTGATGATCTGCAGGAGCTGACCGTTGCGCTGATTCAGGGCGAACGAGAAATGTGTGCTGAACACACTCGACAACGTCGTCAGGTAGACGTCATTGAGGAAGTATTTGCCGACCAGATAATGGGTACTGACGGCATCGCCCAGATACGCATCTGCCTGATTGAATGCCACGGCGCCGATCGCGCTCTGGGCCGATGAGTGCAGCTGCAGCACAGCCTTGGGGTAGTTCGCGGTGACCGCGTCCGTCGGCTGAACCTGATCAACGATGGCAAGGCGGTTGCCAGCCAGGTCGGGCACCAGCACCTGGCCGGCGCCGCTGCGCGTCACCAGCACCGACGGGGCCTGCACATAGGCACTGGTGAGCACCAGCTCTGGATCTGTCCCATCGAAACTGTTGACGGTACCCACCAGATCCAGCTCACCGTCCCTCAGCGCCCGCATCGCCTCGGCCCGGGAATCATAACGAAGCACTTCGATCTTGATGTGCAACATGCCGGCCAGCAGCGCGGCATAATCGGCCGTGATGCCCTCGTAGTCCTGGCCTCCAGTGATCATGCCGAAGGGCACGCTGTCCGGCAGCGATACACCCAGACGCAGTGATCCTTTATCGCGCAACCAGCGCCAGTCCGCCTCATCCAGAACGACCGAAGGCAGTTCGCCATTCGAACGACCGAAGAGGTTCAGGGTTTGCACCGCAGCCTGTACCGGCGAAACACTCCCCAACTGACCGAGCAGACAGACGGCCAGTCCAAAGCAACGCAGAAGAGTTTTCATCTAGATCAGGTTATTGCGCTTGGCAAAGTCAGCCAGATACACCACCGACTTCACATTGAGCTTTTCAATGAGGCGGGTTTTATAAGTGCTGACGGTCTTGTTGCTCAACAACATGGCATCACCGATTTCTTTGTTGCTCAGGCCCCTGGCAAGTTGCTGCAAGATGACCAGTTCTCGATCGGACAGGCCGCGAATCATCTCCAACTCGGTGGAGTCTATGTCGCTGCGACGTACAGAGTTTCCTGCAAGATTGGGGAAAAAGGTATAGCCGGCCATCAGCGCCTTGATCGCTTTGCTCAGCTCGCTCAACTCATCGGTTTTCGAGATATAACCGGCAGCGCCCGCCTTCATGCAGCGCATGGCATAGAACGCTGCGGACTGAGAGGTCAACACCAGGATCTTGCTCGACAGTTTCAGCGCACTTATCCGGTTGATAACTTCCAGTCCGTCGAGACTGGGCATGGCGATGTCCAGCAGAATCAGTTCCGGCTGATACTTGCGAGCCATTTGCACGGCATCGGCACCATTGTCAGCCTCGCCAACGACTTCGAATTGCTCACGCTCAAGCAACACCTTCACCGTCGCCCGAATGAAGGGATGATCGTCTACAATCAACGCTTTATGCATTTGAACCTCACTGCAATACGCACAGGAAACACCAGTGACGAATGGGTCATGCATTACAAAAGTATGGAACACATCACCGGCTTATGCTGCCCGGATCACTCAGTAATCAGGCAGTTATATCGAGCTGTTTGAGGAACCGGGACTGACGCTTTCAAGTGGGTGAATCAGACTCCTGCAACCACCGCAGGAACCGCTGGGCCTCCATCGGACGCGCCAGGTAGAAGCCCTGGCCAAATGAACACCCCATCGCCACCAGTCCGTCGCGAATAACCTGGCTGCCGACGCCTTCGATCACCAGGCTCATGTTCAGCGCGCGGGCCAGTGCCACGGTGCTGGTGACCATCGCATGAGTCCGCGGATCCTCGATGGGGCGGACAAGCTGGCCGTCGAGCTTGAGCTGGTTGAACGGCAGTTGGCAGAGCAACGTCAACGATGAAAAGCCCATGCCGAAATCATCGATCGACAGGCCGCACCCCATCATGCGCAAGCGTTGGAGGTTTTCCCGCGTCGTGCGAGGAACATCCAGCAAGCCGTTTTCAGCCACTTCGAACAACAACGTCCATCCTGGGAAACCGTGGCGCTTCAACAGCTGCTCGATGTGCTCGATCAGGTCATTGCGGGCCAATTGCGAGGCGTGAAGGTTGAACGCCAACTCCAGGCCCAGACCGGATCGGCGCAAGGCATTCAGCAAACTCATCCCTTGCTCCAGCAGTTGCTTGAGCATTTCGTCGATCAGGTCATAGGCCAGCACGGCCGCCAGAAAGTCCCTGGGCAACAGCAGGCCTCTGACCGGGTGCTGCCAACGCACCAGCGCCTCGGCCCCGGCCACCGCGAAAGTTTTCAAATCGAACTTGGGTTGGAACCAGGCCCTGAACTCTCCCTGGGCCAGTCCCCGCCGCACGTCCTCCTCGCTCGGGAGCCTGGAGTGAGGCGCCGACTCGACGTCCGGTGCCGGCCGCCGGCGAGAATAGCGACTGAGGATTTCCTGCAGCCTATACAGCTGCGTGGGTTTGCTCATGACGCCGAGCATCTGCAACCCCGAAAGACAGGTCATCTGTTCGACTGCACGGCGCAATTCCGGTTTCAGCTCACTGCACAGTACAACCGCATGAGCCATGCCGTTCTCTGCGACCTGAGTCAGAAAGTCCAGACAGTTGACGGTCGTATTGCTCAGGTCACAAAGCACAATGTCAACGCCTCCCGCCCGGTATATTTGCGTCAGGGCCCGCTCGCTGTCATCCGCCTGCAAAATATCGTCGACACCCAGATGCTGGAGAGCCGTAACTAACGCGCCACGCTGAAACGATTGTTCTGCTAAAACCAGGACGCTAGGGGAGCACATCTCGCCAGTTACTCTGCCAATGACTTGAGGGGAAAATTCTGGCAATTCCATTTCATTAGAAGCGAAGGATTTATCCCAGCAACTTGTAGGAAATTTCCCAAGCGCTAGCTTGAATAGCCATAAGAACACTTTCGACCGACCGAGGTCGTTCTTACATCGGGATTTTTGATTCAAACAAAACGATGCCTTTATGTAAAAACGCCTTTAGCGGCGCCGCATTCGCATCCGAAAGGTAAAGGTTTGCCAGCATTTTTCATGGTACTTGCATTGTCTGTAGCAACGGCACCATGACGTACCATAGCGTCCTTGTAATTATGTTTTAAATCGCCCCACACCTAGTACGATCAGGCATTGGGAGCAGGATTGAAAGAAGAATAAAAAGTAGACCGGTAGCTGTACATACAACTATTGGGGTAGGTCGTTAACCCATTGCCAATCGGCAATGGAAGAGTCTCTCTACTGACCGCTCACGATAGTCTGACCGGGTGTGGAAAATAGGGACACTCTCCAACTGTTTAGAAAGAGTTGCGATACGTGGAGTAACATTCGGGACAGCCATTCCCACTGCCTTCAACACGCCCTGAAATGATTCAGGCAGATTCGCTGGGTCCAGAGTGAGCAAAGGCCCCCTGCCTGATGGTGCAACTCTGGCGGTCCAGCCCACCAAGGTTCGTGCACAGCTCCTCTGGCGCGTTTTTTGCTTAATTTCTCCCTGCAATCGCTCTCGAACAAGCGGTATTGAACATGGCACTCAATCAGATATTGTCGCTCCAGGAAGTTGTGAACTGGAATATGGTCCTTGCAAGTCTGTTTGACAGACAATTGGAGAATGGCCTTCCGGGATTGCTTTCCGATGCGATGAAACAATTTATCGAACACGATACTTTCATCCTCAAGGCGTATGACCATGGCAGCGATTTACCGATAATCATTTCTCATGACATCCCAGCGCATCGGCATTATCAGTATTTCGAAATTTACCTCGCATCGGCATACAAAGACGACCCGCTGCTGGATAAGCTTCGATATGACGGCACGGGTAGCGTGATTCAAATCAATGCAAGTACTTGCTCGCTGAAAAACTCTGCGTACTACCGAACCTACTATGAGGATCTACACCTCCATGACGAGATAGATATCTTGTTGCCAGTGGCGCCCCGCCAATCCCTGGTGCTATCGATTGGCCGACGTGGCGGTGTTGCCCAAGAAGACGAACTGGCAACCTTGAGCAGCGTATATCCGCTGATCGAGTGTTTGCTGAAAAACTTCTGGAAGCAGCGGTCGGTAAAGCAAGACGCGCATCTTATGCCACATTCCATCGAAACACGTCTGGCCAGATTCGGTGAGGAGCTGCTGACCGTGCGGGAGCGGGAAATCACTCGATGGATGTTACAAGGCAAGTGCACCAAAGAAATTGCTCGCCTGCTGGAGATCAGTGCACAGACCGTCAAGGTCCATCGTAGAAATATTTATGCCAAGCTGGGAGTCAATACTGAACTGCAACTGTGCAGCCGATTTGCCGCAACGGTACTTCCTTCCCCTTACGAGGGAAACTCCAGACATGTTGCTCAATGGAGCGAGCGCTGACGATTCGATTCTGGTGCCGATAGAGCTACTTGTCACTGTGAGTCAACAACTCAAAGCCCTGCAGTCCGGTCTGGGGAGTAGAGCTCTTCTCTAAACATCGGCGGCAGTTAGTCCTCACCCCAAGTGGCCGTCAGTTGCAAAAGCGTGCAGCAATCGCCATGAGCGAAATCGATGACGCCGTAAGCGAGTTACGGACTGAGCGATGAAACGGTCTCTGCCCGGGACCTGGACGAAGGACGATGGGTCTGCCCCTTACCAATCTCCGTGCCAGCACTACTGCACAACTACTACGTCGTTTGTTCTGAAAGCACGCGAGAACGCCCGCAGGTGCTGGCGTTCGTACGCCCAGCAAGCGGCCCCGCCAGCCACCCAAGTCAATACTCTCCTCTGGCCTCACCAGCCGCGCTACCTTGAAGGGCGGTACCGCCATGTGGTCGAAGTTTCCCAGATACACGCTTTGGAAGTTGCACAGAGCACCCAGATGATCAAACCACGGCACTTTGCTTGAATGCCGTCGTTGAAGGTTTCCCGAATACCCGACGCAAGCTGATGCTTTTCCAGCAAATTGCCCCAATAGGGGTATGTCTCGTGCCAGATCTCTCCAGTAAGGTAATTTAGTGCGACCGCCAAGGACGAAACTGCTATTCGCAGATGCTAGGGCTTAAAAAATAGCGTCAACGGTCGCCTCGCACTTCTCATAAAAAGGGTATCGCTACCCATCCAATAAAAGTTCGGAGAGTGTTATGGGGAACAGCAACAGGCTGTGGCCAAGTTTTTTCAAAAATATTAGTGGCGTCACACTTACCGCTATAGCGGTAACACAACTTCCAGTAGCGAAAGCCGAATACAACTTTACTTACGGCGATCTGAGTGGCAGCACCAGCGTGTTGGTAGGCGGAGCGGCACTCTCGACAAAAGGAATTAACTTTGGTCTTGGCCAGATTGATTACCGTAACGGAGAAAATCACGGAGATAGTGCAGACTGGTTCGAAACATTCCTAAAACCAAAACTTGAACTTAAATACGACCTGAATGATTCCGTGAAATTTTTCTCGGGTCTATCATTCATCACAACCCACACCAGTGGCGACGGTGATGCCGGCGGATACACGCGTGGGGGAGATGGCAGGACCAGTTGGGAAGATCTTTATTTAGGCGCCCAATACAAAGATCTGAGTATAAGCGCAGGCCGTCAAAGCTACGTGATCGGCAACGGTTTCATCATCGCGGATGGGCATCTAGGGATGCTCGACGAAGGAACGTACTGGGGAGATCCGCGCCGAGCGTTTGAAGACACCATCATCCTTCGTTATGCGGGCAAATCAGCTTTCTCAGCAGAAGCATTTACCGTTACGACCGATAAGCACATGGGTCATCAAAAGCTGTCTGGCATCAACATGGACTACAACTCCACCTACGGCAAGCTGGGTGCAGCGTACATCCATGTGAGCGATACCGATTCAAATTTCCAGCGCACAGCCCCGAAGAACGGAATGAACGTCTACGACTTCAGACTTATGTCAATGAAGTTGCCAGGCATTGATGATCTGACTCTCGACGCTGAATATGCAGTCCAACGTGGAAGCGGTGAAGGCGTCGAGTTCAAAGGGAACGCTTGGTATGCCCAGGCTGCATACACGTTCTCTGCTTTGCCCGCGACACCACAGATCACTTACCGCTATGCGGCATTTTCTGGAGACGACGACGCTACCGACGGAAAGCGAGAAAGCTGGGACCCTCTGGCCAAAGGCTACATGGAGCGCGGCGCTTGGGTAATCGGTGACATCACTGGCAACTACTTGCTAAACAACAGCAACGAAGTGGTTGGAATGTGGAAGGCAGCATTCCCTATAACGCCCGAGGTGACCCTGGGTGCCGCGTATTACGACTTCGACCTGGACAAAAGAAATTATTACGGCACTGCTGTAAGCAGCAAAGAGTTTGCAGATGAAGCCGCTATTTTCGCTGACCTCACCCTTACAAAGAACGCCTACATCACTCTCTCGTACAATCTGGTAAAGCCGAAGACGGCGGCCAAAGAAGTGTTTGGAGATAAGGATTTCTCTGCCTTTCAAGTCTACGCCACCTACCTCTTCTGATCACTCAAGCGCCTCATCGAATTCAAGTTCGTGAGGCGCATTGCCTCTAAAAAACCCAAGCAAAGCCTGTACAGGGGAAACACACCCCCAGCAGCGTGCGAACCGCTGGATGACAGATTGTGTTGCGCTACCACCCTTTGGCAGGGCGTCCTCCCTACTAATCGGCTGCCAGGCCGCATGCTCCCCCCAATCACAACCACCCGCCTACCCCTATAGCGGCATGGTCTCCCCTACCCCCAGGGCATAAGCTGATGAGGCAAATCAATTGCAACGCTAATAACAGATTTGATGACGAGGTAGAAAATGGGGACTGGGTTCGTTTGGCATGAGCTATTCATGTGGCATTCGACGGGGTGCCATGCCGGAATCTACAAACCAGGGTTGACGATCCAGCCTGGTACTCCATTCGAAGAAGCGGAGACGAAACGACGCTTCAAAAATCTTTTGGATGTCAGTGGCATAACAGACGATTTGTTTCACATTCGCCCCCGAGCCTTACGACGAGATGAACTCGAAATGGTTCATTCGGCTGCCTACCTGGATGAACTTGAGGCAATGTCAAAGGCCGGAGGTGGAGCCTTCAGCGCTAACACGCCCTTTGGTGCAGGTAGCTATGACATAGCGGCACTGTCCGCAGGCGGCGTCATTGAGGCCGTAGATGCAGTGATGCGTGGGGATGTGAAAAACGCCTACGCCCTGGTTCGCCCACCAGGGCACCATGCTGTTGCCGATGCAGCGATGGGCTTCTGCCTTTTCGCAAACGGATCTCTTGCCGCTAAACATGCAATCGAAAAGCATGGCCTGGAACGCGTCGCCATCGTGGATTGGGATGTCCACCACGGTAATGGCGCGCAAGACATCTTCTGGGAATCGTCCAAGGTATTGACGATCTCCATTCACCAAAAGGGAAATTACCCCAGTGACAGTGGGTGTGCCGAGGAGCGCGGCCTTGGCGCAGGAGCTGGCTACAACCTGAATATCCCCATGCTTCCAGGTTCCGGTCACGGAGCTTATCTGGGAGCAATGGACACACTCATCGTGCCGGCGCTCAGGGAATTCGACCCACAGCTGATCATCGTCTCCTGCGGCTTCGATGCCGGAGCTTACGACCCCTTGGGTCGAATGTTGCTGCATAGCGATAGCTTCCGAGACTTGACACAAAGAGTGATGGAGGCCGCGGATATTTCATGCAAAGGAAAGTTGGTGATGTGCCACGAGGGTGGCTATGAACAGAACACTGTTCCCTACATGGGGCTTGCAGTTATCGAAACCTTGAGCGGCATCAAAACCGGCATTTCAGACCCCAACCTCGATGACATGAAGGGGCTTTTCGGCCAGGAGACACAGAGCTACCAGCGCGAACATCTCATGGAGATAAGGAAGCTACTGCAATGTCCTGCCGAAACAGCGCGCCGTAGCTGACACTCGCAAAATATGTAATCGACACATTTCAGTCCATTCAAATAATAAACCTAAGGTCTTGCCATGTCGCAACTTATTGCCGAGCGTGATTCAAACACATCACAACCACTCTTGATAAAACTCATCGTGTTAGCGGACTTTCTTCTGATGCTAGCAGCGCCGTTGCATTGGCACTTCGGAAACGGATCACCAACGCAAGCCCTTACCTACTTCCTGGGATCAAGCTTGTTCGTGACTCTGTCTCTTCCGCTGATCGCGGCATGCTCAAAACAAGAGGGTGAATAAAATGCAGATGCTCATTGGCTACGGCGGGGTGTTAATTTTCTTCCTGATCATTATTTATGCTCTGGAAAAGAGCCACAAAACCGATGGATCGGGCAGTTTCAGCGAATACGCAACGGGTGGACGTTCCTTCGGTAGCTTCTACTCAACCATGGCGTTCGTGAACACCTGGCTTCCGGGGACAATTTTCATCTCTTTCGCGGGTTTCGCGGCATCCTCAGGAATCATCGGATTCTACTACGTCCCCTACTCGCTTCTCGCGGTAGTGCTCATGTTCCTCCTGGCCAAGCCAGTACACATGTGGGGCAAAGCGTTTGACCTTCGCACGCAAGCCGACCTTCTCGGCCTGCGCTACAACTCAAAGACCGTGCGGGTGGTCGCCGCGGCGATAGGCATCATCGCGTCCTTCCCGTGGATCGTGCTGGGCATGCAATCTCTGACACTTGTTTTCACGCACTTATCGTTCGGTGCTGTAAGTGCTACCACTGCAGTCTTCATCGGTATCGGCCTGATTGTCGCTCGTCAAATCTGGACCATCCGCTTCGGCGCCCGGGGCGTCATCGTCAGCGACATGATCCAAGGAATCGCAGCCTACCTGATCGGGACACTTATCGCGCTTGGCCTTCTGGTCTGGCTGACCACCAACGGACATGGATTCGGGCAATCCAGTTCCAGCATGTTCACCATTCCAGGCCCTGGTAGCGAGCTCGGGCCTCTGTACCTGTTCTCCTTGATCGTCACTGGCGCTTTGGGTGGATGGTGCTGGCCGGACATCTTCGTCAGGCTCTTTGCTTCTCGTAGCACCAGGACAATCCAGAAGTCAGCAGTTCAGGTCGCACCCATTCTGCTTATATTCGGCACCTCGATCACTCTGCTGGCCTTGAGCGCCTCGACGCTTCCCGGGGTTCAAGAGTCTCCGGACGCGGTATGGTTCATCGCAGCTGAAGTCGGTGGGGTGCTCGTGGTGACTCTGGCCGGCATCTGCGTGGTAGCAGCAACCATGGGTAACGTCGGCGCCAATCTGCAAGCACTCGGCGCACAGACCGCGAATGACATCGTTGGGGTACTGCAGGAACGTCGGATTGAGAACCACCGCATTGGACAATTGACCGTAGCAATACTGACCATCCTTGCAGCAGTCTTCGCGGTATCAACCACTAAATCCAGTCACCTGATCACTCTTGCAATGACCTCATACCAGGGCATAGTCCAACTGGCTCCAACCATTTTCCTCGGGATCTTCTGGAAACGTGGAACTGCTGCAGCCGCGGTCTGCTCGATGATCAGCGGATTCGTGTGTGCCGGGGTTCTACAGTGGTACTTTCCGACCTCCCTGCCTCAACTGGAGGGTTTGACCTCGGGAGTGGTTGCTTTAGTTGTGAACTTCGCGGTGTACGTAACCATCACCCTGCTCTTCCCCGCCAATGCTGCAGAGCGCCAGAGGGTGAATGAGCTCTACCTCTTCATTGACGCCCCTCAGACGAAAAGCACCGCCAAGAGCAGCCTGGCTATTTCGTAATAAATCGCCCTGGTCGCCAAGGACGTCGATCAGGACTTTGTTACCCCGGGAGCTTATTTCGGACTACTGCATTCCAGGCAATAGAAAGCTCAAGATACGACGTACATCCGCCCGATGCGAAACCGCATCGAGCGGCTCATCGCTGCACAGGGCGCAGTAGCTGGAGATGACCATACTCATGGTTGAGGAATGCGGCGACGCCAAAGAGCTCACCTACCCCGATAGAGGCATTCCCCCCTCCTGACCTTCCTCCTACCCTACTGACTCGCTCATCACTTTCTTTGGTCGATTTGATGGCAGTTCGGCAAGGGTTTGTGCAATGAAGACCGGTTTTATCCGGCATGAGATTTACATGGGCCTAGCCGTTATTGAGACATTGAGCGAGCAGTCCACTGCTATTACCGATCCCAATCTTGCTGATATGCAGGGTATGACAGGAGAAGCGCTGCAACCCCATCAACACGAATGGATTGCCAATTTGCTGACAGAACTTCAAGCCCCCTTGTTGTCAGTTCCGAAAGAAGAGTGCTGTGTATGAACACACTTTCGACATCCAGAAAATACTTATCTAACGCACGTTTGCGTTTAAACATAGTTCCTACAAAGGTTGGATTAAAATTGATCAAGAACAGCCCCCTTCGCTTGCTTGGTAAAGTCTTTTGCGGGCTCGGCCTGCTCAGCTCTCTCGCCCATGCCGAAGATCGCACCTTGCGGGTCTATAACTGGTTCGACTACATAACCCCCAAGGCTCTGGAAGATTTCAAGGCCCAGAACACGCAGACCAAACTGGTCTACGACGTCTACGACACCAACGAAACCCTGGAAGCCAAGCTGCTCACCGGCAACTCCGGTTATGACGTGGTGAACCCGGGCGACATGTTCTTCGCTAAAGAGATCTCGGCGGGAGTGTTCCAGCCACTGGACCGCAGCAAGCTGCCAAACTGGAAACACCTCGATCCCAATCTGATGAAGCTGGTCGAAGACAACGACCCGGGCAATAAATTCGGTGTGCCCTACATGTACGGCACCGTCCTGATAGGTTTCAACCCGGAAAAAGTCAAAGCCGCGCTGGGGGATAACGCACCGGTGGACAGCTGGGACCTGATCTTCAAGGAAGAGAACATCAGCAAGCTCAAGCAATGCGGCGTGGCCCTGCTCGACTCGCCGTCGGAGATTCTGCCGCTGGCCCTGCGACACCTTGGCCTGGACCCCAACAGCACCAACCCGGCCGACTACACCAAGGCTGAAGAACTGTTGATGAAGGTCCGTCCGTTTATCACCTACTTCCACTCGTCCAAGTACATGGCCGACATCGCCAACGGCGATATCTGTGTCGCAGTCGGTTATTCCGGTAGCTTCTTCCAGGCCAACAACCGTGCCAAGGACGCCAAGAATGGCGTGGTGGTCGACATGCGTCTGCCCAAGGAAGGCGCACCCGTGTGGTTTGACATGCTCTCGATCCCGAAATCAGCGAAAAATCCGGAAGACGCCTACGCCTTCATCAACTACTTGCTAGAACCGAAAGTCATCGCGCCAATCAGCGACTTTGTCGGCTACCCGAACCCGAACAAGGACGCCACTGAACTGGTTGATCCGGCGATTCGCAACAACCCGAACCTGTACCCGACCGAAGCGACCATGAAAACGCTCTACAGCGTGAAACCGCTGCCCCGAGAGGCGGAGCGTGCACGAACCCGGGCCTGGACAAGAATCAAGTCAGGTGTCTGAGTCCGACAAGATGGAGGCTTGGCACAGACTCTATAGCTGTTGCCGAAGCCACAGTTGCTAAAGGGCCCCAGGGGCGCCCGATCAGAGGTTTGGATTAGTTCAGCGACGGTCTGATTCAGACCGTCGCTGTTCGGTCAGGCGCCAACAACAGCGTGCGAATCCTTACATCAATTCCGCCTCCCCTGCTGATTGCTAAATAGAACTCACAGGTTGTAAGTCCCGAACCTGCCGCATAATTCAGTGCAACGAGAACCACTATGAAAGTCCATTTTGAGTTTAGTGATGCCCTTAAGTCCGAGTTCCAGCGTGATGGAAACAATCACCTTTTCAACCATCAGCAGTCGGCGGCAGCAGCATGATCGAGGTCACCGAAGTTTCCATTGCCCAACTGCGCGCTGCACTCGAATCCGGCCAGACAACGGCCGTTGAACTGGCCCAGGCCTATCTCGCCAGGATCGATGCCTACGACGGCCCCGACACCCCCACCGCCCTTAACGCGGTAGTGGTGCGCAACCCCGACGCGCTCAAGGAAGCCCAGGCCTCCGACGCTCGCCGGGCCAAGGGCCAGACCCTGGGCCCGCTCGATGGCATTCCCTACACGGCCAAGGACAGCTATCTGGTCAAGGGCCTCACCGCGGCTTCCGGCAGCCCTGCCTTYGCCAAGCTGATCGCCTATCGCGATGCCTTCACCATCGAACGGCTGCGCGCCGCCGGGGCGATCTGCCTGGGCAAGACCAATATGCCGCCCATGGCCAACGGCGGCATGCAGCGCGGGGTCTATGGCCGCGCGGAAAGCCCGTACAACGCCGACTACCTCACCGCGCCCTTCGCCTCGGGTTCATCGAACGGCGCAGGGACTGCCACCGCTGCGAGTTTCGCCGCCTTCGGCCTGGCGGAAGAAACCTGGTCGAGCGGCCGGGGGCCTGCCTCGAACAACGGTTTGTGTGCCTATACACCTTCGCGCGGGGTGATTTCGGTGCGAGGCAACTGGCCATTGGTACCGACGATGGACGTTGTCGTACCCTATGCCAGAACCATGGGGGACCTGCTTGAGGTGCTCGACGTGGTGGTGGCCGAAGACCCCGACACACGCGGTGATCTGTGGCGGATGCAGCCCTGGGTGCCGATCCCGAGCGTGGCTTCGGTGCGTCCAGCCTCCTATGTGTCGCTGGCGGCGAACAGTGGAGCACTCGTTGGAAAGCGCTTCGGCGTTCCGTGCATGTACATTAACGCCGATCCGCAAGCCGGCACCTCCGAGGCGCCGGGTATTGGTGGGCCAACCGGTCAGCGCATCAACACTCATCCTTCGGTGATCGGCCTTTGGGAACAAGCTCGCCAGGCACTCGAAGCCGCAGGTGCCGAAGTGCTTGATGTCGACTTTCCTCTGGTCTCCAATTACGAGGGTGATCGCCCTGGCGCGTCAAAGGTGTTCAATCGCGGACTAGTGCCTGAAGAGTTCCAGCACCATGAATTGTGGGATCTTTCGGCCTGGGCATTCGATGACTTTCTGCGGGCCAACAACGATCCGAAATTGCACCGTCTGGTCGACGTCGACGGGCAGCAGATTTTTCCACACGATCCAGGCACTCTGTCCTGTCAGCAGGGTGCCTTTGCCATTGACATGAGCGAGTACGTGCAGATGGCCGAGTGTGGCATTACCCCTTGGGACCAGATCGCCACTCTTGCTGGCGGACTTCGAGGGCTTGAACAGACGCGTCGAATCGACCTTGAAGACTGGATGGATCGGCTTGGGCTCGATGCCGTGCTATTCCCGACAGTTGCCAACGTTGGCCCGGCGAATGCCGACGTCGATCCGCAGTCAGCGGACATCGCCTGGAGCAATGGCATCTGGGTCGCCAACGGCAACCTCGCCATCCGCCACCTGGGCGTGCCCACCGTCACCGTACCGATGGGCGTCATGCCGGACACAGGCATGCCGGTTGGACTGACCTTTGCCGGTCGTGCCTATGACGATTCGACGCTGCTGCGTTTGGCTTCAGCGTTTGAATCGACTGGTACGAAGCGCATGATCCCGCCTCGTACCCCGCCATTGTCCGCGGACAATTGACAGAAAGGTCGATGCGACGAACGCCCCGAGATGACGCACTTGATCGGCACGGGCGGCGCTTTTCTTACCGACCATGGGCGTGAGGTTCTGGGGGTGATGCTGGCGGTACGGCTGAAGATAAACCAGTGAAGGCCGCGCTCCCCGCCGGCGGTCGCCAGAGCGGGGAACGGCGGCAATACCTCAGCTGCCGGTGCGAATCTTGTTCCACACCCGGGTGCGGATCCGGTCGATATTCAGCGGCATGGCTTCCAGGGCGAACAGCTTGCCCATCATGTCCGGGCTCGGGTAGACCTTGGTGTCGCTCTTGATGGCCGGGTCGACCAGGCTGTCGGCCTGCTCATTGCCGTTGGCGTAGTGCACATGGTTGGTGATCTCAGCCATCACCTCCGGGCGCAGCAGGTAGTTCATGTAGGCGTACCCGGCCTTTTCGTCCGGCGCGTCATTGGGCATGGCCACCATGTCGAACCAGATCGGCGCGCCTTCCCTGGGAATCGCGTAGCCGATTTCCACGCCGTTCTTGGCTTCCTTGGCCCGGCTTTCCGCTTGCAGGACGTCGCCGGAGAAACCCACCGCCACGCAGATATCGCCGTTGGCCAGGTCGCCGGTGTACTTGGAGGAATGGAAGTAGCTGACGTAAGGCCGGATCTTCAGCAGCAGCGCTTCGGCCTTCTTGTAGTCCTCGGGGTTCTTGCTGTGGTGCGGCAGGCCCAGGTAGTTCAGCGCCGCCGGCAGCAGTTCGGGGCCGTTGTCGAGGATCGCCACCCCGCACTTCTGCAGCTTCTGCATGTATTCGGGCTTGAAGATCAGGTCCCAGGAGTCCACCGGCGCGTTGTCCCCCAGCACCGCCTTGACCTTGGCGACGTTGTAGCCGATCCCGGTGCTGCCCCACAGGTACGGAAAGCCGTGCTCGTTGCCCGGGTCGTTGGTCTGCAAGGCCTTGAGCAGCACCGGGTTGAGGTTCTTCCAGTTCGGCAGCTGGCTCTTGTCGAGCTTCTTCAGCGCCCCGCCCTCGATCTGCCGGGCCATGAAGTGGTTGGAGGGAAACACCACGTCATAACCGGAGCGGCCGGTCATCAGCTTGCCGTCCAGGGTTTCGTTGCTGTCGTAGACGTCGTAGCTGAAGCCGATGCCGGTTTCCTTCTGGAAGTTCTTCAGGGTGTCCGGGGCGATGTAGCTCGACCAGTTGTAGATCTTCACGGTCTCGGCCGCCTGGCTGAATGAAGCCACCAGCAGCAACGGCGCGCACAGCGATAAAGCCGGTTTTCTACGGATCATGGGGCGATTCCTGTGTGGGTTGTTTTTATTGGCAGGCAATCAAAGGATCAGAAAATCAACACATAGGTCTTGCGCACGGTTTCCTGGATGTCCCAGGTCCCGGTGCTGTTGGCCGGCAACATCAGTGCATCGCCGGCTTCTATCAGCAGGGGTTCGCCATTGTCCGGGGTGAAGGTGCAACGCCCCTGGATGAAATGGCAGAACTCCTGGGCGACGATCTGCCGCCGCCAGCGCCCGGGCGTGCACTCCCAGATGCCGGTCTCGACGCCATCGTTGCGCTCGACGCAGGTCACCGAGGTCACGGCGACCGGGCTGCCCAGGGGCACGGCCACCGGGGCCGATTGCTCCAGGGTGACGTGGGCGGTGTTCTTCAATTGAGTGATGCTCATGGTGCTACCTGTCGATGGAAAATCCGCTGTGAAAACCGCTGTGAAAAAACAGCCTCAATGCATCAGGCCTTCCATGAAACCCGCCACCCGGCTGGCCAGCCGGCGGCGCCAGGGCGGCGTGGCCGGGTTGGCCAGGGTCTGGTCTTCATGGACGAAGCTGCGAATGATCGCGTTGTAGCCCAGCCAGCGGCACGGTTCCGGCTCCCAGGCGCGCAAGGCGTCGAGGCCGCCCTCGGGGATCACCCAGGGCTGGCGGGTCAGTTCGCTGTCGCGCTCGAGGATCAGCTCGGCCAGGGTCCGCCCGCCCAGGTTGCTGGCGCCCACGCCTTCGCCGCCATAGCCGCCGGACAGCGCGATGCCGTGTCGGCGGTCGCAGAGCATGTGCGGCCGGAAGTGCCGGGACATGCCCAGGTTGCCGCCCCAGGAGTGGGTGATCCGCACATTTTTCAGCTGCGGGAAAAGCTCACTGAACAGGTAGCGCCGCAGCTCGACTTCGCTGCGGGTCAGGTCGAAGTCGTGGCGCAGCTTGCCGGCGAACTGGTAGCCGCCGCGGGCGCCGAACACCAGGCGGTTATCCGCGGTGCGCTGGCCGTAGGTGACCTGGCGGCTGCTTTCGCTGAACGCCTGGCCCTGGCTCAGGCCGATTTCGTCCCAGGTCGCGGCCGACAAGGGTTCGGTGGCCACCAACAGGCTTTGCACCGGCAGCTGGTAACGGCCCAGGGGCGGCAAGGTCACCGAATAGCCCTCCACCGCCGGCACTATCCAGCGGCATCGCACGCTGGCCCTGGCGGTTTGCAGGCTGCCGGACTGCCAGTGGCTGACCGGGCTGTTTTCGTAGATCGATACCCCCAGGCGCTCCACGGCGCGCGCCAGGCCACGCACCAGCTTCGCCGGCTGGATGGTCGCGCAATGGGGCGCGTAGATGCCGCCGTAGGCCTTGGCCACGCGGATCTGCCGGGCCAGTTGCTCGGGGCTCAGCCAACGGTAGTCACGCTCGTCGAGGCCCTGGCTGTAGAGCTTGTCCAGGTAGCGACGCTGGGTGATTTCCTGCTCGGGGTAACGCGCGGCGCAGTACAGCACCCCGCCCTTGCGGTAATCGCAGTCGATGCCTTCACGTTCAAGGACGATGGCCACTTCATCGGGAATGCCGTGCAGCAGGTCGAAGGAGGCGCGGCGCTGTTCAGGGCTCAGCCCGGCCAGCAGCCGGTCCTCCCCCAGCAGGTTGCCCATCAGCCAGCCGCCGTTGCGCCCGGAAGCGCCGAAGCCGGCGGTCTGCGCCTCGAGGATGGCGATATTCAGGGTCGGCGCCAGGCGCTTGAGGTAATAGGCGGTCCACAGCCCGGTATAACCGGCGCCGATGATCGCCACGTCGACATCCAGGTCCTGCTCCAGCGACGGCCGGGCCAGCAGTGGCTCGTCGAGCTGATCCATCCACAAACTGATGTTGCGCCACGCTGGCATACACGCACTCCGCCACCCGAACTTCGATGGCAAGGATCCTAGTGCCTTGGCTCAGGGACTGTCTTGCGCGCGTGCACGCAAAGAAATTTGCTTGGCATAAGCCTTGGGCGACAGGCCGGTGTGCTGGCGGAAACAGCTGTAGAACGCCGACAGCGAGTTGAAGCCAGCGGCGAACGCCAGCTCGTCGATGCGTACCGGCGGCGTTGCCTTGTCCAGCGCCGCCAGCAGATGCTGCAGGCGCGCCTGGTTCACATAGCGGTAGAAACTCTGCCCCAGCACCTGGTTGAGCAGGTAGGAGATCTGGTTGCGGCTGTAGCCGCACTCCTTCGCCACCCGCTGCAAGTCCAGCTCCGGGTCGAGGTACGGCTGCTGGCGCTCGAAGTACTGCTGCAGGTCCTCGGCCATGAAGCTCAGCTGGCGCGGCGACAGGCCCAGGCGGCTGACCGCCGGCCGCGTGCCGCCGCCGGCTTGGCTCGGCGCCGCCTCGCGCACCAGCGAGGCGTATTCGTTGACGCGCCAGATCAGGCCGTCGCGCACGGTGATCGCCTCGCTGGCGCGAAACGACACCAGGCCCTGCCCGCCGCGCAGGGTCACCTGGTATTGAATGAACGCGGTATTGCCGTCCAGGCGGATGCGGTCACTGTGCTCCAGGGCTTCGTCGGGCGCGCGCGGCATGCTGTTGCGCACGTACTCGCGCAGCTCGTCCAGGCCCAGGGTGCGGTTCTGGAAAAAGTCGTTGTACTGGATTTCCGGGTGATACAGCGCCATGACGCCATCGAGGTCGCGGTGCTTCCAGCACAGGTGATAGCGCAGCACGGTCTCGCCGGTGGCCTGGGTTTGCGCCGGGCCATCATCAGGGGCAGACATAGGGGGCAGATACAAGGGCTCAGGGGGACGGAAAGGCGCAGCTTGCCGAAGTTCGCCCAGCGCTTCAATGGCTAATGCATGGCCCCCGGATAATGGCGTTTTGCCGAAGTCGCTAGCGGAAATGACCTGCATCAAAAAAGTGCGGGGCAATCGCCAAACGGCCTGAAAAAAAGCCGTTGAGTGTCATATCCCGGTGCTATTTTTAAAAGCTCCACAGGTTGGTCCAGTGACGGCCCTTCCGTACCTACCGCGAGCACAAGGAAGCGCTCAATGAACAAGGTGGGCAATTCATGAATAGTGTCTCCGCCAGCAAAGTCACCTTTCCCAACGCCTGCCAGCTGATGCGCTGGCATTTTCACCCCATGGGCTTCGAGGCCAGCATGGATGCGCCTGGCAGCATGATCGCCCGGCTCTTCGATCGTGCCAGCGGCGAGACGATGATCGCCATTGCCGGCATCCCCTGCGCCACCGTGATGAACGCCGCCGATGTCGAGCGAATAATCGAGGCGGTGGAAGACGAGTTGGAAGCATTCATGCCGCCACTCGCCTTGAAAGCCTAGGCTCTGTACAAAAAGTGGCTGCGCTCGGCCATGCTGCGTTAAAAACAGGCTCGGAATGCTCATGTAGGCCCCTACACTCCGCTTCCTCGC
>NZ_JBQENK010000022.1:59577-108260 GCF_052044735.1 Pseudomonas sp. 22526 | reverse complement strand
ATGTAGGCCCCTACACTCCGCTTCCTCGCCTGTTTTTGCCTTGCCTGACCTTCGCTCGCCGACTTTTCGTACAGACCCTAGGGCGTGTCTTGATCCCAGCCGCCCCAGGTTGACCTCAAGCCCGCCGTTGCGCGGGCTTTTTCATGCCCGCAGATCGGCGAAGAACGGCTTGCCCTGGGGAATCCGGTCCGACGCCTTGGGCGCATTGGCCGCCTGGGTGTCCGGGCTGTCCACATACCAGTAGCAATGTTTCACCGCCCGGGTGATACCGACATAGGCCAGGCGCAAGGTCTCGTCCTTCTGCGCGTTGTCGTAGGGTTCGCTGTCGCCATCCTTGCCCAGCCCGGCCATGCGATAGACCTGGTTCTTGTAGGGCGAACTGGTCAGGTGCTGGCAATCGCCGAGCAGGAACACCGCATCCGCCTGCAAGCCCTTGGAGCTGTGGTAGGTCAGTTGCTTGAGGCGGCGCTCCTCGGCCGGCAACCTAGAATCCACATTAACTATTGGAAAAATATGTTCCTCAATTAATGACTTATCACTACTTTTTCGAAACAACATCAAGATTGAATCGCCGTTGCGATAGTGCTCCGCCAGCCGCGCCGCCAGCCCCTGGTCGTCGCGATCCAGCACATTCACCGGCAGCACTTCCTTGGGTTCGCCACTGGCCTTGGCCTTCTTCCCGGCAATCGCCGGTGCCGCGCGGACGATATGTTCCGCCGCGTCGATGATGTGCTGGTGGCTGCGATAGTTCTCGCTGAGCATCACCCGGCTGGTGGCTGGCGACGGGAATTCCTTGTTGAACTCCATAAAGTACTTCGGCGAACTGCCGCGCCAGCCGTAGATCGACTGCCAGTCGTCCCCTACGCAGAGCAACGACGAGCGCTGCGCCCCACGGCCGACATGCATCGCCGGCCCGCGACTGCGGATCTCGCGCAGGCTGGCGCGAATCCACGAGACGATCTGCGGCGAGACGTCCTGGAATTCGTCGATCATCAGGTGCGACATCGGCCGCAGTCGCTCATCGCTGAGCAGCTTGAAGTTCTCCGGGGTATTCTCGCCGAACAGCGAGAACATGCGGTTGTAGCTCATGATCGGCGGCGACTGGTCGAGCAGATGGTCGTCCAGCGCCCGCCAGAACAGGCTCAGGGCCTCGAAGAAAAACCGGTCCGGGTCGTCCCGGGCAAACACCATCTGGCCCACGGCCACCGATACGTCCAGCCCCAGGTTCTCGATAAACCCGGCGGCGGCGACAAAACAGTCCAGCAACGGCGCCGACGCCAGTTCGCCCTTGACCTTGTAATCAAAGCCCGGCCCGGCACTGGCATCCCCGGCCAGGGACGACAGGACGCGCTTTGCCGACTCATAACTATCCAGCCAAATCATTGGCTTACGACAGAAAGCTTGAAATAGGGTGCGCTTTACCGCCCACTCCGCGCGCACCGAAAGCTTCGACCCGGGACGACTCAGCTGCGGGTTTTCCCGAGGGTCAAACCCCAGCACCACCCAGGCATCCAGCTCGGCGATGTAGCCATGGCAATGGAACTGCGAACCGTTGATCTCCAACGTCTGCCGGTTCGGCTCGATGCCCTTGATCGGCCAGGCCCCGGCGCGAAACCACAGGTCTTCCAGGGTGTCGCACAGCTCTTCGTCGCGCTTGGCGGCCAGCTCGGTCACGGCCATGCGCTTCTGCACATCCGGGTGATCGCGCTCCAGCTCCTTGAGCTGCAAGGCGTGGCGCAGCAGCGGCTTGATCGCCTCGCGGAAACGCCCGTCTCGCTGGTGCAAGGCGTGATAGCAGGCATTCAGTTGCTTGCGCTGGGCGTCGTTGATCCGCAGGTCGAAGGGGTTGCTGTCGACCTCCAGATCCCCCGTCGCCGGGCGATCGCTGAGGTTCTCGAAGGCCTGCAGGCGCTCGAAGCCCGGCAGGCTGCGGACCATCGGCAGGATGCGCGAATGGAAGGTACGCACCAGTTCCCGCGCCTCCTTGAGGCCCAGGGGCCGGCCCCAGAGCGCGAACACCTCCATCAGCTTGTTGATGAAGTCCTTGCGCGACTCGCGGGTGAAGGTCACCACGGTCATCGAGTCGAGCTCGAAGCCCAGGTAATGATTGAGCAGCAGGATGCGCAGGACCAGGGAGGTCGACTTGCCCGCGCCAGCGCCGGCAATCACCGAGGTCGACGGGGTTTCGCTGAAGATCATCTTCCATTGCGCGCTGCTGGGCTGGGCATGGGCCGGCAGCAGGCGGCCAACGTCGGCCTTGATGCGTTTCTTCAGCTCGGCGCTCAGCGGCAGGCGCCAGTCATCGAACAGATAATCATCGACGCCGGGGGCCGGATGCTCGGTGGAGCGGCTGTCGCGAATCAGCAGCACCTGGCGGCCCTGCTCCAGGCCTTCGGCCTTGCCCTCCTGGTAACCGTACTCCACCCCGGCGGTGTGCCCGCTGCGAAAGCCGTCCGCCTGGCCATGCAACCAGGACGCGCGATGCTGGACGCGCAGGCGACTGAGGCCGTGACCGAAGAACCTGGCCGCCAAGCGCTTGAGCAGCGGCATTTCGGCCAGGGGCAAGAGTTCGGGAGGAAGATCGGGACTGTGTTGCGGCACGCTGACTCCAGGCATGAGGCGGTATGGACGGCATGGGAACAAGGGCGCCTATGGTCGCCTCATTCGCCGCTGACTTCTAGTGAAATGCTTACAGGTCATTCACTTAAGCCATGAATTGAATGTTTGAAAGCAGAAGAAAGGCCACAAAATATATCTACTTATTAGATCGGATCACGGCATTTTTTGCGCTTTTTATCGATGCTTTGCTGAAGGATGATGAGCGCCATCAACCCACCGGTCTCGTTCTGCGGCCCGACCAAGGCGCCCCATGACGAACCCTGACAGGAGAGGATCATGCTGGAACTCAGACCCTTCAAATCCCTGGGCGGCGCCCATCATGGCTGGTTGGATGCCCACCACCACTTTTCGTTCGCCGAGTACCACGACCCCAAACGCATGAACTGGGGCAACCTGCGCGTGTGGAACGACGACGTGATCGCCCCCGGCACCGGTTTCCCGCAGCACCCGCACCGCGACATGGAGATCATCACTTACGTCCGTGAAGGTGCGATCACCCACCAGGACAACCTGGGCAATAAGGGCCGCACCGAGGCTGGTGACGTGCAGGTGATGAGCGCCGGTACCGGGATCGCCCACAGCGAATACAACCTGGAAGCCGGCGCAACCAAGATCTTCCAGATCTGGATCATCCCCAACGAGGCCGGTTCCGCGCCGTCCTGGGGCGCCAAGCCGTTCCCCAAAGGCCAGCGCGAAGGTTTCGTGACCCTGGCCAGCGGCAAAAAAGGCGATGACCAGAGCCTGCGAATCCGGGCCGACGCACGGCTGGTGGCAGCCAACCTGAAGGCCGGCGAGTCCGCCGAGTATTCGCTGGACAACGGGCGTCGGGCCTACCTGGTGCCGGCTACCGGGGTGATTGAAGTCAATGGCTTGCGCGCCGAAGCTCGAGACGGTGTCGCGGTGGAGGATGAGCGCCTGCTGCGGGTCACCGCCCTCGAGGACAGCGAAATCGTCCTGGTGGACCTGGCTTGAGACAGCGAAGAAACGGTCGGCTTTTGTAGGAGCGAAGCTTGCTCGCGATGGGCTGCAAAGCAGCCCTTTGCGTTCTAGCTGAAGATAGTTGTCGCCCAAACGGAAGCCATCGCGGGCAAGCCTCGCTCCTACAGAACACAGCAGCAATAAAAAGGGGCGACCCTTTGGTCGCCCCTTTTTATTGTCTGCCGCGAAACGCCGCTGGATCAGCCGCTGATCGCGCCGTCCACCAGGGTCTGGGCTTCCTGCACCAGTTGCTTCAGGTGATCGTCGCCGATAAAGCTCTCGGCGTAGATCTTGTAGATGTCTTCGGTGCCCGATGGACGCGCCGCGAACCAACCGTTCTCGGTCATGACCTTGAGGCCGCCGATCGCCTGGTCGTTGCCCGGCGCATGGCTGAGGATCTGCTGGATGCTTTCACCAGCCAGCTGGGTCGAGGTCACCTGCTCCGGCGACAGCTTGCTCAGCAGCGCCTTCTGCTGCGGGTTGGCCTTGGCATCGACGCGCACCGAGAACGGCTCGCCCAGGTCGTCGCACAAGGCGCGGTAGGCCTGGCTCGGGTCGCGACCGGTACGGGCGGTCATTTCCGCGGCCAGCAAGGCCGGAATCAGGCCATCCTTGTCGGTGCTCCAGACGCCGCCGTCCTTGCGCAGGAACGAAGCACCAGCGCTCTCTTCGCCGCCAAAGCCGAGGGAGCCGTCGAACAGACCGTCAGCGAACCACTTGAAGCCCACCGGCACTTCGTACAGGCGACGGCCCAGGCGCGCGGTCACGCGGTCGATCAGGCCGCTGCTGACCACGGTCTTGCCCACGGCCGCGTCGGCGCGCCAGTGCGGACGGTTCTGGAACAGGTAGTCGATGGACACCGCCAGGTAATTGTTCGGCGCCAGCAGGCCGCCAGTCGGGGTCACGATACCGTGGCGGTCGTGGTCCGGGTCGCAGCCGAAGGCCACGTCGAAACGATTCTTCAGGCCGATCAGGCCCTGCATCGCATAGCTGGACGACGGGTCCATGCGGATCTGGCCATCCCAGTCCACGGACATGAAACGGAAGGTGGCATCGACTTCCTTGTTGACCACTTCCAGGTCCAGGCGATAGTGCTCGGCAATCGCCGACCAGTAGCGCACCCCTGCTCCGCCCAGCGGATCGACACCCAGGCGCAGCTTGGCGTTGCGGATGGCGTCCAGGTCGATGACGTTGATCAGGTCGGCGACATAGCTGTTGACGTAGTCGTGGCGATGGGTGGTGTCGGCCTTCAGCGCCTGCTCGTAGCTGATGCGCTTCACACCGGCCAGCTTGTTGGCCAGCAGTTCGTTGGCCTTGGCTTCGATCCACTTGGTGATGTGGGTGTCGGCCGGGCCGCCGTTGGTGGGGTTGTACTTGTAGCCGCCGCTTTGTGGCGGGTTGTGCGACGGGGTGATCACGATGCCGTCGGCCAGGCCGCTGGTGCGACCGCGGTTGTAGCAGAGAATCGCATGGGACACCGCCGGCGTCGGGGTGTACTCGTCGCCCGCGGCGATCATCACCGTCACGCCGTTGGCGGCCAGCACTTCCAGGGCGCTGGCGCCGGCCGGGGTGGACAGCGCATGGGTATCGATGCCGACAAACAGCGGGCCATCGATGCCCTGGGACTGGCGATACAGGCAGATCGCCTGACTGATGGCCAGGACGTGCCATTCGTTGAAACTCAGATCGAACGAGCTGCCACGATGCCCCGAGGTGCCGAAGGCGACCCGCTGGGTAGAGATGGCGGCATCGGGCTGGCCGGTGTAGTAGGCCGTTACCAGTCGCGGAAGATCGACCAGCAATTCTGTCGGTGCCGGTTTGCCCGCAAAAGGACTGAGTGTCATGCAAAACCTCGGGAAATGGATGGTTCGGTGAGTGCTGCGCAGTTTACTGGCAGTTTGACCGCAACGCGACGAGATCTATCCGTGGAGGCTTGCACGATAGGCAGGCGCAACCCAGGCCATTGCCGGCAGCTGCGCACAGGCCTCTCGGGATCGAGGCAGAAATTAAAGAAGGGAGTTACCGCGAAGACAGAAACGCCAGAGTCCGCGATGGCGAACCCTGGCGTCAGGATCAGGCCGGTTCGACCTGCAGTGCGACCCGCTCGCGACAAGGACACTCGTCCATATAGCGGTGGGCTTCGACGAACTCGTTGAACCCGAAGACCCGGGTCTTCAGCGGCAACAGCACACGATCCGCCGTCAGCTGGTTGATGTCGCGCAAGGCGCGCTGCAAGGCCACCTGGTCCTGGACGATGCCCAGTTCGGGCTTGCCGGTGAAGTTGCCGATGCAGTGCACGAAGAACTGGATGTTCTTCTGGAACGCCGCGCAGGCCGGGAACGGCGTCTGGTTGCCGCCTTGCAGGCCGTACAGCACCAGGCTACCGCGCGGCGCCAGGACGTCGCCGAGCATCGACATCTGCGGGCCGCCGAGGCCATCGAACACCACGTCGACGCCACGGTTGTCGGTGTATTTGTTGATCTGCATGAGCAGATCCTGCTCTTCGGTGACTATGACCTTCTCGGCACCCAGGGACAGCAGATACTCGCGCTCTTCAGCAGTCTTGGTCGCGGCGATCACCCGTACCCCGAGCGCCTTGCCCAGCTGGACAAAGGACGGACCGGCGCAATGGCTGGCATCGGTGACCAGGGCGAACTGCCCGGGCTTGACCCGCGCCAGGTCGACATAGGCAAAGTAGGCCACTAGCAGCGGCGTGTAATGCACCGCTGCTTCGATCGGGCTGAGCACATCGGGATAGCGGGTCAGCGCCGAGCGTGGCAGGACAATCAGCTCGCCGTAGACCGGATAATCGTTCGGGCTTTCGGCCGGGAAGCTGGCGACCTTGTCGCCAACGGCCAGGTCGTCGACGCCTTCGCCGACCGCAGTCACCACGCCGGCCATCTCATGGCCGAGGCCGGAAGGCAGGCGGGCATGGGAGGACGCCAGGTTCTGGCGCCAGAGTACGTCGTACCAACTGATGCCGATCGCTTCGACACGCACCTGCACTTCGCCTGGCGCAGGCAGAGCGGCCGCATGCTCTTCGCACTTGAGCACCTCGGCCGGACCAAACTTGTGAAAACGGATCGTGCGGGACATCGCAAACCTCGTCAAAGTAACCTCTAATGCCCTGAACTCTATCTGGGCTTTCTGGCCAAGACCATCAGTGGCTATTAATAGTCGACATGCCTGTCATTGATTCCGCGGCACCTGCAACAACGATAAACAGCGTGCCAGAGTGCAGGCTTCCTTACAGGAAAAAACAATTAGCCGGTGCAGAGTAGCAGCCTTTCCCCGTAAGATTCATGCCGGCCATTGTTCTCATATGGTCGCTCTCGTCAAGTTTGCTGACTCTGCCAGGACTCAAGATGAATCGTAATGACCTGCGTCGTGTCGACCTGAACCTGTTGATCGTGTTCGAAACATTGATGCATGAACGCAGTGTGACCCGGGCGGCGGAGAAACTCTTCCTCGGCCAGCCGGCCATCAGTGCGGCGCTGTCGCGCCTGCGCAGCCTGTTCGACGATCCGCTGTTCGTGCGCACCGGGCGCAGCATGGAGCCCTCGGCCCGGGCGGTGGAAATCTTCGCCCTGCTCTCGCCCGCCCTCGACTCGATCTCCACCGCAGTCAGCCGCGCCGCCGAATTCGACCCGGCGACCAGTACCGCGGTGTTCCGTATCGGCCTGTCCGACGACGTCGAATTCGCCCTGCTGCCGATGCTGCTCAAGCGTCTGCGCGCCGAAGCGCCGGGGATCGTGCTGGTGGTGCGCCGCGCCAACTACCTGCTGATGCCGGCCCTGCTGGCCTCCGGCGAGATTTCCATCGGCGTCAGCTACACCCAGGACCTGCCGGCCAACGCCAAGCGCAAGGTGCTGCGCCGCAGCCTGCCCAAGCTGCTGCGGGCCGACACCATGCCCGGCGCCCTGAGCCTCGACGACTTCTGCGCCCGCCCCCACGCCCTGGTGTCGTTCGCCGGCGACCTCAGTGGCTTTATCGATGAAGAGCTGGAAAAACTCGGGCGCAAGCGTCACGTGGTGCTCGCGGTGCCGCAGTTCAACGGCCTGAGCACCCTGCTCACCGGCACCGACATAGTCGCCACCGTGCCGGACTACACCGCCGACGCCCTGACCGCCGCCGGCGGCGTGCGCGCCGAAGACCCGCCCCTGCCGGTGCAGTCCTTCGAACTGCACATGGCCTGGCGCGGCTCCCAGGACAACGACCCGGGCGAACGCTGGTTGCGCTCGCGGATTCAGATGTTCTTCGGGGACCCGGACAGTCTTTGATCCATAAACCGGATCCTCTGCCATAGGTAAAAGCGGCCAGTCCTGACTGGCCGCTCGCGGGACTTTTCTGTTTCCGGGCTGACACCGAGCGTTGCAGCCATGCACTTGTTCGAGCCGCCCGGTGCCATTGCCCACCATTAACCACTACCGGTGTCCTTGCCGAAAGGCCGCGACGCGCGCCAGTCAGTCGGGGCCGGCGCCGACAGGCGGGCTCAAGCTTGCGGATTGACCAGGAGTGGCGCCGCCCCGCTGCCCTGGTGCCGGGCGTCGTGGGTACAGGCGACGAAGTCCTCCTTGCGCAGCACTACCAGGGCCAGCAGCGACGCGACCCCGGTCGCCACGTAGAAGTACCAGGGCGCGGTGATGTCGCCAGTGAGCTTGATCAGCCAGGTGGAAATCAGCGGCGCGCTGCCGCCGAACACCGCCACCGGGACGTTGTAGGCCACGGCGATGCCGGTGGAGCGGATGCGGGTCGGCAGCAGCTCGCTCATCAGGGCGTAGGTCGAGGAGGCGTAGAGCCCGAACAGGATCGCCACGGCCATCAGCGGCCAGAACAAGGTGGCCGGGGTGGCGTTGGGCGCTGCCTTGAAGAACCAGTACATGGCCAGGGTCGCCAGGGTACCGATCACCATCAGGAACGGCTTGCGCCCGTAGCGATCGGTGAAGGCGCCGCCGAAGGGCATGACCACCGCCGCCGAGAGACTGGCGACGAACACATAAAGCAAGGTGGTACCGCTGTCGAACTTGAGGGTGTTGGACATGTAGGTCGAGGCGAAGGTCAGCACCAGGTAGAAGATCGAGCTGTGCAGGGTGATGATGAAGAACACCAGGGCGATCGAGCGCTTCCACTGCCAGACCTCGCGCAGCGGCGCCTTGGAGGTCTGCCCGGCCTGCACCAGGGCCAGGAACTCCGGGCTGTCCTCCAGCTTCAGGCGGATATACAGCGAGATGAAGCCCAGGGGACCTGCGATCAGGAACGGGATCCGCCAGCCCCACTCCTGCATCAGCTCGGCGCCAAGGACCCAGGTCATGCCGTTGGCCACGGCGCCGCCCAGGAGCAGGCCGAGCACGGCGGTGACCATCAGCCAGCAGGTGGCGAACCCCCGACGCCCGGGGCCGGCGTATTCGGAAATGAAGCTGGTGATGGTGCCGATCTCGCCACCGGCGGAGAACCCCTGCACACAGCGGATCAGCACCAGGATCACCGGCGCGGCGATGCCGATGCTGGCGTAGGTCGGCAACAGGCCCAGCAGGCAGGTGGAGCCGGCCATCATCACCAGCACCGTGATCAGGGTCTTGCGTCGGCCGATCTTGTCGGCCAGGGGGCCGAAGAACAGGCCGCCCAGGGGCCGGATGAAGAAGCTCAGGGCAAAGGCCGCGAAGCTCGCCAGCAGGCTGCTGGTGGGATCGTCGGAGACGAAGAAGGCCTTGCCGATGTACAGGGCCAGGAAACCGTAGACGCCATAGTCGTACCACTCGATCAAGTGGCCGGAAGTGGCGCCGATAAAGGCCCGGCGCCGCTGGCGCTGGGAGTTGGAAGGTGACACGCCCATGGTGGGGACTCCTGTCTTGGTGCTATCCATGAAATGCAGCGTTTCAGAGGTTGCTCAAGGGCCCGGTAGGGTCCTGCAACCACTGGCGCAACCGGGTCTTGAGAATCTTGCCGTAGCTGTTTTTCGGCAGCTCGGCGCAAAACAGGTACTTCTTCGGTTTCTTGAACGAGGCCATGCGCGCCAGGAACCAGCGCTCGAGCGCCTGCGCATCGAGGCTGCCGGGCGAACGCAGGACCACGAAGGCCACCACCGACTCGCCCCAATGCGGGTCGGCCTCCCCCACCACGCACGCTTCGAACACCTCGGGGTGGCGGATCAGCACTTCCTCGACTTCCCGCGGGTAGATGTTGCTGCCGCCGGAGATGATCACATCCTTGCTGCGATCGGTCAGGGTCAGGTAGCCCTGCTCATTCAGGAAACCTATGTCGCCGGTGAGCAGCCAGCCGTCCACCAGGGCCTCCCGGGTGGCTTGCGGATTGTCCCAGTAACCCTGCATCACCGCAGCCCCGCGCACGGCGATCACCCCAGGTTCGCCGGTGCCCAGGGGTTGGCCTGCAGCATTCACCACACGCACCTCGACGCAGGCGTGGGCACGCCCGACCGAGGCGGCAATGGCCGGCCAGTCGGCATGCCCGCGGTCGGCAATGGCCTCCCGAGACAGGGCGCTGATGGTCATCGGGCATTCGCCCTGGCCGTAGATCTGCACCAGGCGCGGGCCGAAGGTGTCCAGGGCCTGGGCAAGGTCCGCCAGGTACATCGGGCCGCCGCCGTAGACGATGGTCTTGATCCCTTCGCCGCAATAGCCCTGCTGCCGGGCCTGCTCCACCATGCGCTTGACCATGGTCGGCGCGGCAAACAGGCTGACCTGGCCCAGCGCCTGCGCCAGCTCGAACAGCTCCGCCGCCTGGAACCCCTGGGACGCCGGCACCACGTGCCGGGCGCCGCATCGCACATGGATGAAATTGTACAGGCCGGCGCCGTGAGACATCGGCGCGGCATAGACCACGGCGTCATCAGCGGCCACCGGATCCACGTCCAGCGGATAACACAAGGACATGGCGATCAGGTTGCCATGGGACAGCATCACGCCCTTGGGGCGCCCGGTGGTGCCGGAGGTGTAGAACAGCCAGGCCAGGTCGGCGTCCTCGCGCAGGTGCGGCTCCACCAGTTCATCGCCCGGCACCCGGTCTTGCACGGCCAGCCCGGGCGCGGCCAGTTCGCGGCAGCCGGCCGGCAGGGCCGCGGCGTCGAAACTCTGGCCCTCATCGGTGTAGATCAGCCGGGCCCCGGCATTGCCGGCGATCCAGGCGGCTTCCAGGGCGTGCAGCTTGCTGTTGATCGGAACCGCCACCGCCCCGCTCCACCAGATGGCATACAAGAGTTCGAGATAACCGCAGCTGTTCTTCAGCAGCAACGCCACCCGGTCGCCAGGCACAATGCCGTACTCATAGCGCAGTTGCAGGGCACGGGCCCGGGCCTGCGCGGCAAACGCCTGGTAGTCGGCGACCTGGCGACGTCCCTCGAACAGCGCCGCCCGCCGCGGCCAGCGCTGGGCCGCATCGCGCAGCCAGTGGGCGATGTTCATCCTCAGGCCTTGACCGCTTGCAGGACGCTGGCGTAGTTGGCCACCGCCATGCCGCCCATATTGAACAGCAAGCCGAACTCGGCGCCGGGCACACCCAGGCCGATGGGTTTGCCGATCAGTTGGGCAAAGCCCAGGGCATGCATCGATACCCCGGTGGCCCCCACCGGATGCCCCTTGGCCTTGAGCCCGCCGGACAGGTTCACCGGCAGGCGTCCACCCTGACGCACGGTGCCATCGTCGAGGGCCCGGTGCCCCTCACCCCTGGGCGCCAGGCCCATGGCTTCGTAGATCAGCAGTTCGGCGATGGTGAAGCAGTCGTGCACCTCGGCGAAACTCAGGTCGCCAAGGGTCACGCCGGCCTGGCGCAGGGCCCCGTGGATCGCCCGTTTCGGCCCCTCGAAGGCCAGCACGTCGCGGCGCGACAAGGGCAGGAAGTCGTTCACCTGGGTCATGGCGCGGATCGCCACCTGGCGTCGCATCGAACGAGCGCGCCGCGGCGAGGCCAGGATGATCGCCGCCGCACCGTCACTGATCAGCGAACAGTCGGTCAGGCGCAGTGGCGGTGCGATCAGCGGGTTGCCCTGGGAAACGTTGTTGCAGTGTTCGAAATCCATCACCCGGTGCATCTGCGCCAGGGGGTTGGCCATGGCATTGGCGTGGTTCTTCACCGCGATCATGGCCATCGAGGACAATGGGCTGTGGTAGCGCTCGGCATACTGCTGCGCCACCTGGCCAAAAAGCTGGGCGAAGCTCAGGCCGGCCTCCTGGAGGGCGTTCTGGTAGCCGGCGCCGGCCAGGGCCCGGGTGACTTCGACGGTGCTGTTGCCGGTCATTTTCTCCGCGCCGACCACCAGTACCAGTTCGGCGGCGCCGCTGCGGATCGCGTTGATCCCGGCCTGGATCGCCGCCGAGCCGGAGGCACAGGCGTTCTCGCAGCGAGTGGCAGGCTTGAAGCGCAGTTGCGGGTCGGCCTGGAGCATCAGCGAAGCGGGAAAACCATCCGCTACCAGGCCAGAGTTGAAGTGGCCGAGAAACAGCGCGTCGATTTCTGCGGCATCGATCTCAGCGTCTGCCAGGGCCTCGCGGGTAACCTGGACGATCAGGTCCTCGAGGTTCAGGCCGTCCAGGCGACCGAAAGGACTATGGGCGGCAGCGACGATGGATACGGAATCGTGGGTCATGGTGATTTTCTTCTGTCCTTGAAGCGGGTATTCCATACAATGATTCAGCACCCGAATCAGACGCTAGTTGGGGCAACTACGTACGGCAGTAAGTAGTACCCGCCCCCCAAAAAAAGGGACGCGCCGATCAACCCGAGGCAGGATGCCTGATGACCCCATACGCCCAGCAATTCCAGGACCTCGAGCGCCTGGCCTTCCAGGTTTCCCCCGCACCACAGATGATCACCGGGCATCGCCGGATGCTCGACTGCAACCAGGCCTTCGTTCGCCTGTTCGGCTACGAACGCGAACACTTGCAGGGCCACCTGACCCTCCTGTTGTACCCCTCCCAGGCCGACTACCAGAGCATCGGCGAGCGCAGCGAGCACTGGCTGCGCAACGGGCCTGGCGCCTTCTACTCCGACGAGCGTTTCATGCAGCATCGCAACGGCGAGGTGTTCTGGGCCCGCGCCCACGGTTTTTCCCTGACGGCCGAGGATCCGTTCAAGCTGATGGTCTGGCATTTCGAGCGCCTGGACCGCCAGCCGGCGCCAATGATCCAGTTGACCCCGCGCGAACGGGAGATCTCGCTGCATATCGTCAATGGCCTGACCTGCAAGGAAGTGGCGCGCAAGCTGGGCATTTCCCACCGCACCGTGGAAGTCCACCGCGCCCGGCTGATGAAGAAGCTTCAGGCCAAGAACAGCGCAGAGCTGGTGTCGAAGATCATCTTCATCAGTTGAACGCCTGCGCAAGCCTGTCGCCAGGACCAGCGGATCCGGATAGCCTCTGAAGGCCTCATATGCAAAAAATCCGATGCCTTCCGGCATCGGATTTTCATTGCTTAGCCTCAGCGATCAAGTCAATAGGCTTGACTGTCGAGCATCAGGCACGTCTGCCGGATGTCTCCTCGATCCTGCGCTAGTGGGCGCTCTGCGGGTGGGAGTCCTCCTGCGTCGAGGGGGACAGCTTGCCACCGTTGATCAACGGCCCGTAGCGCCGGCTGAATTCCTGGTTGTAGGGCACGTGGTTCTTGTTGACCCCGCTGTCCCAGTTGACCGACCAGGTCATCAGGCCCTTGATCGACAACCCTTTGGCATAGAGGCGTTTGAACGCATTGGAAACGGCCGTCGGGTTGATCACGTATCCGGTGGCAGCGGCATCGACGTTGGCGGGCAGGCCAATGACGAATTTGTCAGCCGCAATCCTGGTGAAACCGCGAGTGCCACTCACCAGGCTTTCGGTCAGGTAATAGAGGAAGTCCTCTTTCATGGCATCGTTGTTCTGGGCAATCCAGGCCCCCTTGCCGTTGTTGGCCTCCTGAACCCAGAGGCCATCGCCGCCCTGATTGTAGAACTGCGGCGCGATGAAGTCGTAGTAGCCCTCCAGCGCCTTGAGGTAGTCGACGTATCGACCGGCAGTGGTCAGATAGGGGAACTCCGGTGCCATGCTGATGATGAAATGCTTGCCCTCGGCAGCATAGTGGGCCCTGACCAGCTTCAGCGCGGCAGGCAGGACGGTCTTGTTGCTGGCGAAATCAATCGCGCTCTGTTCAAGATCGATGTCCAGCCCGTCAAAGCCGTAGGTTTCCACCAGACGGATGATTTCATTGGCCAGGGGCTGTTCATGGCCCGGGTTCAATGCGATATGAGCGTCAGCGCCCCCCAGGGACATCAGCACCGCCCTGCCCTGGCTGTTCAGCACGCCCACCTGGCGACGAAACTCGGCATCGGACAGGTTGTACGGTTTGAACGTCGGAATGCCGCTGCCTTTCATGAACGCCACGGCCACCACGTTGTAGTCCCGGGGCACATCCTCCAGGTTCATATTGGCAAACTGCCCGCGCTGGTAGCCATCCGCGGGGCCGGCCGGCCAGTTGTGCCAGTAGCCCATGAGGATTTTCTTGCCATCCAGGCTCGGCATCCGCGACGCGGCATCATCCTGCGTCGTTTTCAGTTGGGTAAAGTCAATCTTTGACATGTTCTAATCCTTCAGAACGTTTGGACAATCCGCAGACTTATTTGAAGTCGACGTCGAAGGCCTGATAGAAGGCGTTGCCGGTATTGGCCACGATCCACATCAGGACAATCACGTGACGTCCCTTTTTATTGGCCGGCAGTTTCACTTCGTGATCGACCTTGGCCTTCAATTCGCCGGCATGGCTGTAGTAAGGCACCTGCGGATAGAAGTCCTCGGCGAAAGGTTTGGCCTCCAGTTGTGCGCGGCTGATGCGCTGCTTCGGATCCCAGCCGTCCTTGGTGATCAGCCAGCGATAGCCACGGGTGGTATGCGGCGCGGTGTACTGCCAGGTCACCTTGAAGATCTGGCCGGGGTCGACGTTAAGCAGCGGCCAGGTGAAGGCGCGACCGAGCTTCTTGCTCATCTCCTCATCGGTGAAGTTGACGCAGTCCCGGGCATCGGCCTTGCCACCGCTGAGGATGAAGCCATCGGCCGGCGGCGCGACGCTTGGGTTGTCCGTGTCGAACGGTGCGGGGAACGGACCTGCAGCCAGGGCCGGGAAGTTCTTGCCGCCTTCCATTTCATTGACCTGCCAGCCGCCCAGCAGGCCCAGGTCGATGGCGACTGAGCCGCGGGAGGCTGGGGATGTGACGCGACCATGGCGAAGCGGCGATTGGGTTTGTGGTTGGTTCATGTTTATTGCTCCATTGATTTAAGAAACTCTCCCTTTCCAAAGGAGAGGTCTTCAAATTAACCGAGCTGGATTTTCTGTCCACGCACCCATTTTTCGTTCTGCATCGCGCTGGCAGAGGAATCGCCCGAAAATACTGGATATATAACCAGCATACCCGTAGTTCTCCTACCCACCTTGAAGTAAAAGTCCTACATGTCCAGGCGGCGCTTGTCAGTGTCATGGGTAAAGCACAAGCCCTCCCTGCCTGCCAACGACACCGGCACACTGAAAACCACTTGCTGGTACCCAGGAAAAATATGCCCACTACCCAGCAAAATCCGCTGCAGCGCCGGCCTGCGGAGCGGGTATCGTGGAGCCAAACAATCAGCCAGAGGTGCACTGTGGCGTCCTATTCCTTGCGTCAATTGAAGTACTTCGTCACCACCGTCGAATGTGGCAGCGTCGCCGAGGCGTCGCGCAAGCTGTATATCGCCCAGCCGTCGATTTCCACGGCGGTCAAGGGCCTGGAAGACAGCTTTGGCGTGCAGTTGCTGATCCGTCATCACGCCCAGGGCGTGTCCCTGACGCCCGGCGGCGCGCGTTTCTACCGCAAGGCCCAGGAGCTGCTGCGCATGGCTCATGAGTTCGAGCAGAACGCCCTGGCCGACAATGACGTGGTGTGCGGGCAGATCGATATCGGTTGTTTCGAGACGGTCGCCCCGCTCTACCTGCCACGGCTGATCGCCGGTTTTCGCCAGCGCTTTCCCGGGGTAGAGATCCGCCTGCAGGACGGCGAGCAGCAGGAGCTGGTGCAGGGTTTGACCGGCGGGCGCTTCGACCTGGCGATTTTCTACGAGCACGACCTGGACAGCACCATCGAGACCGAGGCACTGATGGCACCGCAACGGCCTTATGCCCTGGTGCCGGCCGGGCACCGTTTTGCCGGGCAGGCCCAGGTATCGCTGCGCGACCTGGTCCTGGAGCCGATGATCCTGCTGGATGTGCAGCCCAGCCGCACCTACTTCGTGAGTATCTTCGAGGAGTTGCAGCTGACGCCGAATATCGTCTTCGGCTCGCCGTCGATCGAGATGGTGCGCGGCATGGTCGGTCAGGGGTTCGGCTTTGCCTTGCTGGTGACCAGGCCCCATGGCAACAGCACCTATGACGGCCAGGAAGTGGTCTGTGTGGAAATTGCCGAGGATGTCACCGGTTCCGCGCTGGTGGCCGGCTGGCTGAAACGGGCGCAGCTGACCAAGCCTGCGCAGTTGTTCGTCGATTACTGCAAGGAACAGTTCAAGGCCTGGCTGGCTTGAGGGGGCGAACTTACCAGGAGCGGATTTACCCGCTCCCAGTCAGTCTGTTTCAGCGCGCCGCCCAGGCGTTGAAGCGCTGCTCCAGTTCCTCGCCATGGTCCACCCAGAACTCCGCGTCCACGGCCCGTGCCCCGGCCAGGTTGGCCTCGGCGGTGGGCAGCTGCCGTTGCACCGCCGTCGGCAGCAGCCCCAGCGCGTCACGGTGCACCGGCCCGTAGGGGATCTCCTCGGAGAACACCTTCTGGGTCTGCGGCTGGCTGGCGAAGGCGATGAAGTCTTCGGCCAGCGCCTTGTTCGGCGTGCCCTTGACCACCGCCCAGTACTCCGGGTCGTACAGGCTCTGCGGCCAGACGATGCTCAGCTTCATGCCTTCCTTCTGCGCCGAGGCGATCCGGCCGTTGTAGGCCGCGCTCATCACCACATCGCCGGCGATCAGCCATTGCGGCGGCTGCGCGCCCGCCTCCCACCACTGGATATTGCCCTTGATCTGATCGAGCTTGGCGAACGCCCGGGTCACGCCCTCGGGAGTGCCCAGCACCTGGTACAGCTGGTCCGGCTTGACCCCGTCGGCGAGCAAAGCGATTTCCAGGGTGTACTTGGCACCCTTGCGCAAGCCGCGCTTGCCGGGGAAGTCGGCGACGTTCCAGAAATCCGCCCAAGAGGTCGGCGCCTTGGCCAGCTTGTCCTGGTCGTAGGCCATGACCATCGACCAGACATAGGTGGCCACCCCGCATTCGCTCAGGGTCCCCGGCACGAATTGCGCCGGGTCGCCGAAGCGCGCCGGGTCGAGGCGTTCGAACAAGCCTTCGTCACAGCCGCGCAGCAGCTCCGGACTTTCGACTTCGACCACGTCCCAACTGGTATGGCCGACATCGACCATGGCCTTGATTTTCGACAGCTCCCCGTTGTATTCGCCGGCGACCACGCGTCCTGCGCCGCTGGCGGTGAAAGGTTGGAAGTAGGCCTTGTCCTGGGCCTGCTTGGTGGCACCGCCAAAGGAGATGACGGTGAGGCTCTGGGGTGCGGCCGCAACGCCGGTGCACAACAGGGCCAGGGCAAAGGGAACACAGCAACGCAAGGATCTGGACATGAAGCGGTTCCTCTAATAGGCCGACGCGCCCGCACGCGCCGGCCACTTTTGGGCTTACAGGCGACCGAATTCGCGGGCGGTCCTGTCTACGGCGGTACGGGTCTTGTCGACCAGTTCATCGATGTCGGCGTGGCTGGCCACCAGGGCCGGAGCCATGATCATCCGGCCCAGGGTCGAGCGGATGATCAGGCCCTCTTCGAAGCCGAGGGTGCGGCAACGCCAGGCCATGTCGTTCTCGTTGGCGAAGCGCTTGCGGCTGGCCTTGTCTTCGACGAACTGCAAGGCCGCCACCAGCCCGGCGCCCTGCACTTCGCCAATCAGCGGGTGGTTGTCGAAGACTTCGCGCAGGCAGCGCTGCAGGTAAGGCCCGGTGTCCTGCTTGACCCGGCTGACAATGCCTTCGTCGCGCAGGGCCTTGAGGTTGGCGATGGCCACCGCCGCCGCCACCGGGTGGCCGGAATAGGTCAGGCCGTGGGCGAACACCCCGCCCTGCTCTACCAGCACCTCGGCCATGCGCCTGGACAGGATCAGCCCGCCCATGGGGATGTAGCCGCTGGTCAGGCCCTTGGCGATCGACAGGGTGTCGGGCTCGAAACCGAAGTGCTGGTGGGCGAACCATTCGCCGGTACGGCCGAACCCGCCGATCACTTCATCGGCGCACAACAGCACGTCGTACTGGCGGCAGATGCGCTGGATCTCCGGCCAGTAGCTTTCCGGCGGGAAGATCATGCCGCCGGCGCCCTGGAAGGGTTCGGCGACAAAGGCGGCGACATTCTCGGCGCCCAGTTCGAGGATCTTCTCTTCCAGCTGCCGCGCTGCGCGCAGGCCGAATTCGGCCGGGGTCAGGTCGCCTTCATGGGCGAACCAGTAGGGCTCGTCGATGTGCGCCACGTCCGGGATCACCCCGCCCATGTCGTGCATGAACTTCATCCCGCCCAGCGCCGTGGCGCCGAGGGTCGAGCCGTGGTAGCCGTTCCAGCGGCCGATCATGATCTTCTTCTGCGGCTTGCCGAGGATCTGCCAGTAGCGGCGCACGGTACGGATCAGCACCTCGTTGGCCTCGGAGCCGGAGTTGGTGTAGATCGCGTGGCTGTAGTGCTGGGGCAGCAGACTGAACAGCAGTTCCGACAGCTCGACCACCGCCGGGTGGGTGGTGTGGAAGAACATGTTGTAGTACGGCAGCTGCTCGAGCTGCTGGCTGGCCGCGGCGGCCAGGTCCTTGCGGCCGTAGCCGAGGTTGGTGCACCACAGGCCCGACATGCCGTCCAGGTAGCGCTTGCCGTCGTTGTCCCAAAGCGCCAGGCCTTCACCACGGACGATCACCCGCGGCCCTTCGGCGTTCAGCGCCTTCTGGTCGAGGAACGCATGAATGTGGTGCGCGGCATCCGCGGCCTGGTAGTCGCCGGTGCTGCGGACGGGTTTCACTTGAACGGTCATTGCGAGTCTCCTTGCGGGTTTTTATCGAGGGTGCCGAGCACGCTGGCCAGCGGCTCCGGCTTGAACAGCGGCTTGCCCATCACGCCCTTGATCCACAGCACGGCGATGATCGAGACGATCAGCAGCACGAGACCTGCGTAGGCAAAAATCGAAAAGGTCATCTCCGGGCTGGGCGATACGTTCCAGATCGCAAACAGCATGCCGGCGATGCCGAACAGCTGCGGCAAGGGGTAGAACGGCGTGCGGAACGGCCGCGCCACCTGCGGGTAACGCCGGCGCAGGGCGATGACATTGACGTGGGTGATGATGTAGGCCAGCAACCAGGCCAAGGCCGCCGAGAGCAGCAACTGGTTGATCGCGTCGGCATGGTCGTGCATCAGCAGCAACGGCAGGCCGGTGACCGCGGCAATGAACAGCACCGCCACCCAGGGCGCGCCGGTGCGCTTGCCCTGGCGCTTGAACACGCCGAAGGCCTGGCCGTTGCGGGCCATGCCGAACAGCATGCGCGGGATCGCCGCCAGCGAACTGTTGAGGGTGCTGCAAGTGGCGGTGATCGCGGCGGTCACCAGGAACACCTTGCCGGCCTCGCCGAACACCGTGGTGGCGAACAGGTAATGCGGCAGGCCGTTGCTGGCCAGTTCCGCCTGGGGCACGGTGAGCAAGGCGCCCAGGGCGTACAGGCTGATGATCACGAAGATGATGGTCAGGCCGAGCATCATCGAGCCGGGGATATTGCGCTCCGGGCGCCGGGTTTCTTCCACCAGCGGGCAGACGAACTCGGCGCCGACAAAACCCCAGACCGCCATCGCCGTCAGGGCGATCACTCCCAGGCCCAGGGGATTCCAATGCGCGCTGTCGAACAGCGTCGGGTTGGGCGCGACTATGTCGCTGTTCATCGCGCTCAGGCCCATCACCAGCAACACCACAGTCATTACCACCGCCAGCACCGTCTGCAGGCGGGCGAAGATGTCGATGTTGAACAGGTTGAGCACAGTGAACAGCGCCAGTACCCCCAGGGCCACGGTCAGCGGCGGCATGGAGTGCGGGTAGACCTTGTCGATGATGAATTCCATCAGCAACAGCTCGGCCGACAGGGCGAACATCGCCACCACCACGTAGCCGGAAAAGGTCGCCAGGATCGCCGGGAACTGGCCGATGGCGACCTCGGTGTAGGTGCTCAGGCTGCCGGCGCGGGGGATCATCAGCGCCAGTTCGGAGAACGAACAGGCGTAGCTCAGGGCCAGCAGGTAGGCCAGGCCCAGGGGCACGATAAAGCCCAGGCCGGCAATGCCGACGCCTTGCAGCATCAGCACCATCACGCCTTGTGAAACCACCAGGCCGATGGCCACCGCCAACAGCGCGGTGAGGCCGAGTTTCTTGCGACTCGCAGGCGGCGCCAGGGCGCCGGTTTGCACGCTTGCATTGCTGTTCATCGGGTGCTCCGTCTTGTTGTTTTATTTTTCGGAAGATCGGTGCCGCTTTCCGGGCCCTCAGCCCCGCAGTTGAATCCAGGTGGTCTTCAGCTGGGTGTACTTGTCGAAGGAATGCAGCGACAGGTCGCGGCCAAAACCCGACTGCTTGCCGCCGCCAAAGGGCACCGTCACATCCAGCGCATCGACGGTATTCACCGACACCGTCCCGGCATTCAGCCGCCGGGCCACCCGATGCGCGCGATTGAGATCGTCGGTCCACAGCGACGCGGCCAGGCCATAGATGTGCTCGTTGGCCAGGGCCACCGCCTGGTCTTCGTCATCGAACAGCGTGACCGCCAGCACCGGGCCGAACACTTCTTCGCGGGCCAGGGTCATGTCGGCGGTCACGTCAGCGAAGATGGTCGGCTCGATGAAGTTGCTCGAGCCGTCGAAGCTCAGTTGCCGGCCGCCGCACACCAGTTGCGCGCCCTCGGCCTGGGCCTGTTCGATGTACCCCTTGATGCGCTGCGTCTGCCGCGCATCGACGATGGCCCCTGCCCGGCTCGCCGGGTCAAGCGGATTGCCCGGCTGCCACTGGCGCGCCTTGGCCACCAGGCGCTCGATGAACGCGTCGGCGATCGAGCGCTGCACCAGCAGGCGCGAGTTGGCCGAGCAGACTTCGCCCTGGTTGAAGAAGATGCCGAACGCGGCTTTCTCGGCCGCCAGATCCAGGTCCTGGCAATCGGCGAACACCAGGTTCGGGCTCTTGCCGCCGCACTCCAGCCAGACCTGCTTGAGGTTCGATTGCGCGGCGTATTGCATGAAGTACTTGCCCACCTCGGTGGAACCAGTGAACACCAGGGCATCCACGTCCATGTGCAGGCCGAGGGCACGACCGGCCTCCTCGCCCAAGCCCGGCACCACGTTGAGTACACCTTTGGGAATGCCGGCTTCGATGGCCAGCTCCGCCAGGCGCAGGGCCGAGAACGGCGACTGCTCGGCCGGCTTGAGCACCAGGCTGTTGCCGGCGGCCAGGGCCGGGGCCAGCTTCCAGGCGGCCATGTCCAGCGGGAAGTTCCACGGCACCACCGCGCCGATCACCCCCAGCGGCACCCGGGTGATGGTCGCCAGGACATTGCTGGCGCTCGGCGCTACCTGGTCATAGAGCTTGTCGAGGCTTTCGCCGTACCAGGCGAACACCTGGGCGGCGCCCGGCACGTCGATGTTCCAGGCATCCATCACCGGCTTGCCCATGCTCAGGGAGTCGAGCAAGGCCAGTTCGTCGCGGTGCTCCAGCATCAGCTGCGACAGGCGCAGCAGGATCGCCTTGCGCTCGCTCGGCGCCATCCTCGCCCAGGGGCCCTGCTCGAAGGCACGACGGGCGCTGCGCACGGCCCGGTCGACCTCGACCTCGCCGCAGGCGGCCACCTGGGCCAAGCGTTTCTCGGTGGCCGGGTTGATCACATCGAAGCGCGCGCCGCTCTCGGCCTGGCACGCCTCACCGTCGATAAAGGCACTGTCGATCAGGCGTTGCCGTTGCGCCAGGGCTGTCCACTCGTTGAAATCTTTCACCGCGGATTCCTTGTTCTTATGAGTTGTCATGAAGGGTTGCAGAGGTATTCGGCCAGGCGGTCCATCAGCCGGTCACAGGCCGCCATCTGCTCGACGCTGACGAATTCGTCCGGCTTGTGGCCCTGGTCCATGCTGCCGGGACCGCAGACCACCGCCGCAATCCCGGCCTGATGGAACAGCCCGCCCTCGGTGCCGAAGGCCACGGTGCTGAAGGCCGCGCTGCCACAGAGTTGCGCCACCAGTTGCGCGGCGGCGCTTTCAGGAGCAGTCGCCAAACCTGGATAGGCCGAGATCGCTTCGAAACGGATCGCCGTGTCGGCCTTGATCGCCTGCATCGCCGGCAACAGCTCCTGTTCGGCGTAGCCTTGCAGTTCGTCCACCACCGCCTGGGGCTCGAAGGCCGGCAAGGCGCGCACCTCGAAGTCGAAACGGCAGTCGGCCGGGACGATATTCAGCGCCGTGCCGCCCTGGATCACCCCGACCTGCAGGGTGGAGAACGCCGGGTCGAAACGGGCGTCGTGATGCTCGGGCGCGGCCAGGCGCTGGCCGATCTCCCCCAGCCGGCCGATCAGCCGCGCCGCCTGCTCGATGGCGTTGACCCCATAAGGCGCATAGGCCGAATGACACGGTGCGCCGTGCACATGGCAACGCATGGCCAGCTTGCCCTTGTGGCCAAGCACGGGCTTGAGCTCGGTGGGCTCGCCGATCAGGCACAGCGCCGGTTGCGGAATGCGCTGTGGCAGCACTTCCAGCAGGCTGCGCACGCCGAGGCAACCGACCTCCTCGTCATAGGAAAACGCCAGGTGCACCGGCCGGCGCAGCGGGCTTGCGAGAAACAGCGGCACCGCGGCCAGCACCGAGGCCAGGTAGCCTTTCATGTCGGCGGTGCCGCGCCCGTAGAGCTTGCCGTCGCGCTCGGTCAGGCTGAAGGGCTCCACCGTCCACGGCTGGCCATCCACCGGCACCACGTCGGTGTGGCCCGAGAGCACCACGCCGCCCTCCACCGCCGGGCCGATGCTGGCCAGCAGGTTGGCCTTGGTCCGCTCGGCGTTGTAGATCAGCTCGCAGCTCACCCCCAGGCCGTGCAGGTAGTCGCGGACGAACTCGATCAAGGCCAGGTTCGAATCGCGGCTGACCGTAGCAAAGCCCACCAGCCTGGCCAGCAAGGCGCGGCTGCGCAGCTCACTCATCGCCCGGCACTCCGTAGCTCGGCGCCAGGGTCGGGTTGAGGGCGCGGGTCAGGTAGTCCTGCAGCTGCGGCTCGTAGGCGCTCCAGAGCTTGTGCAACTCGCCGATGGGATTGGCCTCGGCCCAGTCCACCCGCAGGTCGACGATCGGCCAGACCAGCTCGCCGACCACCGACAGCGCCGCCGAATGCACCGCGCCCGCCTCGCCCCCAGCGTCCTGCCCGGCCTGCAGCGCGCTGAGCAGCCGCGCCGCGAGGCAGCCTTCGCTGCTTTCGAAGGCCTCGACCATGTGCTCGATCACTGTGCTGTTGGCCAGCAGGTTGCCGGCCGCCACGCACTGCTCACCGGCCACCGCATTGTTGATGCCCAGTGCATGATTGCCGCTGAACACCGCCGTGCGCCCCTGGGCATCCACCACCGCCACCTGGCGGTACTGGCTGTAGCCGTTGCGGGTCAGTGCCTGGTCCAGGGCCTGCGCGGGTGCCAGGCCTTCGCCCAGGCCGTCGAGCACCTGGGGGCCGAGGGCTGGCAAGGTGATGTTCTGGCTCGACACCGCGCCCACGCCGCTGCGCAGCCAGGGGCAACGAGCGCCGACGGCGATGCTTGAGGAACTGATGGCAATACCCAACTGGCCGGTTTCGGCGCAGCGGCCGACGATGGAGAAAGTCATGGCGAGCTCCTTATTCGGGGATGACCGCGATCACGTCGATTTCCATCAGCCACTGCGGCTGGCCCAGGGCGCTGACCACCAGCCCGGTGGAGATCGGGAACACGCCCTTGAGCCACTTGCCGACCTCCTGGTAGACCGGCTCGCGGTAACGCGGGTCGATCAGGTAGGTGGTGGTCTTGACGATATGGCTGAGGTCGCTGCCGGCCTCCTCCAACAGCTGCTTGACGTTGCGCATAGCCTGCTCGGCCTGGGCCCGCGGGTCACCAAGGCCGACCAGCTGGCCATTGAAGTCGGTGCCGACCTGGCCGCGCACATACACCGTGTTACCGGCGCGCACGGCCTGGCACAGGTCGTTGTCCAGGCTCTGGTTCGGATAGGTGTCTTTGGTGTTGAACATGCGGATGCGGGTATGAGTAGGCATCAGCGGGCTCCCATGAGGCTGGTGGATTCAATGGAGGATTCGCGGTCGGCTTGACGCTGCGCGGCGTCGCGGTAGTCGAAATACAGGCGCTGTTTGACGATGTGCTCGGCGATATGCCGGGCGTCGTGCCATACGCCCCAGATAAACGCCGAGCCGCGGCGCGACAGCCACGGCAGGCCGACGAAATAGACCCCGGGCTCGCTGGACACGCCGCGCTGGTGGCGGGGCTTGCCGTTGTCCTTGAAGGCATCGACCTGCAGCCAGCTGTAGTCCACCGAATAACCGGTGGCCCAGATGATGGTGCCGACGCCGGCCTTGGCCAGGTCGAGTTCGAGGAGCGGCTGGCTCAGGCACGGCGGGTCCGGCAGCATCACCCGGGCTTCGGGCTCCTCCGGCAGGTCCAAACCGTTGCGGGCGATGTAGGCATCGGCGGCGTCGAGCAGCGCCAGGTAGTTTTCGTCGCCGCGGGCAATGTTCTCCGCCAGGTTGGCCTCGAAGCTGACCACCCCGTTATCGAAGGCCTTGGTCAGGCCGACCAGGGTCATGCCCTGGTGGGCCAGCCGACGGAAGTCCACGGTGTGCCCGCCACGGGCGCCGCTGACGGCGATGGTCACGTGCTCCTTGCCCGGCTGCATGGTCTCGGCATCCCACTCGCCGAGCACCCCCAGCCACCAGCAGAAATCACGGTTGCGGTAGGCCCGCGGCGGACGGTCATGGGCCCCGACCGAGAGGTAGACCTGCTTGCCGGCGCGTTGCAGCTCATCGGCGATCTGCACCCCCGAGGAGCCCGCCCCCACCACCAGCACCGCGCCTTCGGGCAGCTGTTGCGGGTTGCGGTAGGCGGCCGAGTGCATCTGCAGCACGCGCTGATCTTGCGGGGCCATCGGCGGGATCACCGGGTACTGGAACGGACCGGTGGCCACCACCACCTGCCGGGCTTCGATCACACCCTCACTGGTATCCACGGTGAAGCCCGGGCGGTTGGCGTTACGCACCACCTTCCTGACTTCGACGCCGGTGCGGATCGGCGCGTTGAATTTGCGCGCGTAGGTTTCGAAGTAGTCGGCCACCTGGTCCTTGCCGGCAAAGGCATCGGGGTCCAGGCCTGCGAATTCCAGTCCGGGAAAACGGTCGTGCCAGGCCGGGCCGTTGGCCACCAGCGAATCCCAGCGGCCGGTGCGCCAGGCTTCGGCGATGCGGTTGCGTTCCAGCACCAGGTGCGGCACGCCCAGGCGGCTCAGGTGTTCGCTCATGGCCACGCCGGCTTGGCCGGCGCCCACTACAAGGGTATCGATTGTTGTTTTATGGGTTGTCATGTCTGCGCCCTGTTGAGTGATCCCACGCAGGCAGCCGTGGGAGGTGTAGGACGCATTCTGGGAGAAGGCGGGAAATGCCGAAATTATGATTTTTGTGGTTGCTAGAGAGCAAAAAACTCTCTGGCTATTTGGGAATTCTGTGCATCAGCCCTACAACAGAATCAGCCCCTGCTCAGCCTCTTGCAGAATCCTCCTAAATCCTTGCCCCGCCATTCCCGGTACGGTTTCCAGCGCCCCTTTCGCCTGAACCAGGACCACCCATGGCCAGCAACGGACCCGGGCCGATGCCCAACCTTCTACGGCCCGCCACCCCCAACCAGCGGCCCACCGAACGCGCAGCAGAAACCGACCAGCCCAGCTACGGCGAACAGCTCTGGGCCCAATACGAAAAGTACGCCAAGGAACCTGCGCCACCGCCCGAAAAGGTCCAGGTGGCGCTGCGCATCGGGGTGTTCTTCGACGGTACCGGCAATAACGCCAGTAACTCGGCTATGGGTCAGATTTGCGGTGCCCAGCACCCTATTGAAGCCCGGGATATCGATGGCAGTTGCAAGCCGTATATGAGCGACCCGGAGAGCAGTTATGGGAATGATGTGAGCAATGTTAAGCGGTTGAGTGATTTGTACTTTTCCAACCGGAAAGTCGAAGGTGGAGAAATTCAAAAGCTAGCCTATCGCTCAATCTACATCGATGGGATCGGCACGCAGGCAGGTGAAAAAGACAGCCTGATCACCTCGGGCACCGGGCGTGGCGACACAGGAATATCTGGATGCGTGCGGAAAGCATTTCGTGCCATTGAGGAACGTATCCGTGAAGTCCACGAAGATAATCCCGAAGGTGAGATTACTTCGCTGACCTTCGATACTTTCGGCTTTAGCCGAGGCGCCGCAGCAGCCCGGCACTTTGCCAATGAAGTCGTACGCTGGCTGGGGCCGCTTGAACTGATTCTGCACGACCACTCCAAGGCCTTCAGCCCTAACTTCAATCGACAGTACGGCCACGATGTCGACATGGGCTTTATCGGCCTGTTCGACACAGTTCCGTCGGTTGCCGGCGTGAGTAATCTGGGTAACGTACGCAGCGCTATTGCCCCGGGCATCAAGCTGCACCTCGACCGTCGCTACTTTCGCTCGGTGGTCCAACTGGTCGCACGCGACGAGTACCGTGCCAACTTTGCCCTGAGCCGGGTCAAACCCGACCATGTGGAGATAACCCTACCCGGTGCGCATTCGGATATCGGTGGCGGCTATCTGGATGAGGTGCAGGAGTGTGTACTGGTCAGCCCGATGCAGGTGCTGGAGGTGCCGATCAATACTGATGTGACCCAGACCTCGATTTATCGGGAAGCGGTACAGACAAGAAAACGCTGGTTAGCCGAGGGTTGGCCCGAACAATGGCTGGAAATCATCACACCTGAACCGATGGTTCTACCGCAGGATTCACAGGACCGCCTCGGCTTACGACAAAAGCGTGTGTATGTCGGTGTACAGCTCAAGAGACCTATGAGCAACAAGCTGGCGAAGGTGTATCTACGTGTCATGTATGAACTGGCCAAGGAGAACGGTGTGCAGTTCGAGGACATCCCAGAAACAACCGAGTATGTGATTCCATTGGAGCTTCAAAAGCTTTGTGACAGGTTTGTCGCTGGTGACTACAGTACGACTCCAGCCGAGGAGACCATGCTCAAGCTGCGCTATATCCATCTCTCGGCTCACTGGAACCACCCGCTTGGCAAACAGGATGGCGGCAGCCTTAAAGTCGTCTACATCAACGCCCCCACGGCAGATGCCGTGCGCGTGCAACACCCTCACGTACCTGACTGGACGCTTTGGTAATGAGAATGTTCATCGCCCTGCTGGGCGCACTGCTGTTGACTGGCTGTCAGACCGACCCACTATCCGGAAAAAACGACCCCAAAGATCCCTGGTGGGAGCTTGGCTTCATCGAGCCGTACTACATGAAGGTCTGGGTCGAGGACAGCGCCGTTGAGGACGTCAACGGCAAACTATTCACTCGTACCGGTGGCGGCTCCGCTGCGGGTGGCGACATGGGTTACGACAAAGAGTGGGCCAGAGGATGGAGTGGTGGAGTTGGAGGCAACGGTAAATCGGTAGTTGGCGCAGACCTTCCCAAGCGAATTTATGTCCGCTGGCAATCCATCGTAGAGCCACAGACTTATCGCGCCTGGCTCGATATCCCGGAAGAAGCCCGAAAAATCATGTGGACCTCGACTAACCGACGCTGCCCGGAGACTCCGCATCAGACTGCCCGCTATATGGCATCAGTCTATTTAGGCCTGGCCCCTGGCGGCATCGTTCAGGTGTGGGTAAGGGATGAATGCCGTCACCCTGTCAAAGTAGCCCGGGCCCAAGCAGAAGTTGAGCCATTAGGACCGGACCAAGGAAAAAACAATGGGCGTTACGCCTATAAGGTCAGCGAGAAGTCCAAACGCTATATAGAGAAATACGGCATCCCCTATGGCAGTTGGTAGGCGGAGCCTTTCTCGAGGAATAATCCTGACTGCCCCATTCAATACTCCATGGCCCGTGATAAGCATTGCCATGCTGGCCTCCCCCACCCTTGCAATCCCGGAAACAATGAAATTCCATTTAAGGAATTGATAGCCCCCTAACGAAAGGTGCATGCTAGAGGGCTTTCATCGCGCTTATATCATTCCGAATGATAGTTACCTTCGGCTCATTCGATTCGTGCGATACAACCCCTGCCGAGCATCATCCGCCCATCTCAAATACATTGGCGGATGATCCATGGAACAGTCACTCAAACACTTACGCTTCCCTCTCGCATTATTGGCTGTGCTGGTGATGAGCGCCTGTGGCAAGGCACCGGAGACGGCCGCCAACATGCCTGCCGCCAAAGTCAGTGTGGCCAAGGTGCTGGAACAACCGGTCAACGAATGGGACGAGTTCACCGGTCGCCTCGAAGCGCCTGAAACCGTACAGATCCGCCCACGGGTTTCCGGCCAGATCGATCAGGTGGCCTTCACCGAAGGCGCCCTGGTGAAAAAAGGCGACCTGCTGTTCCAGATCGACCCACGCCCCTTCCAGGCCGAAGTGCGCCGCCTGGAAGCCCAGTTGCAACAAGCCCGGGCCACCGCCACCCGCAGTGCCAATGAAGCGCAGCGCGGCCAGCGCCTGCTGACCAGCAACGCAATTTCCGCCGAACTGGCCGACACCCGCACCAGCGCCGCCCAGGAAGCCCGCGCCGGGGTCGACGCGATCCAGGCGCAACTGGACGTGGCCAAGCTCAACCTGAGCTTCACCCGGGTCAGCGCGCCCATCAGCGGTCGCGTCAGCCGCGCGGAAATCACCGCCGGCAACCTGGTGACCGCCGACGTCACCCCGCTGACCAGCGTGGTGTCCACCGACAAGGTCTACGCCTACTTCGACGCCGACGAACGTGTGTACCTCAAGTACACCCAGCTCGCCCGCCAGGGCCAACGCGGCCAGACCACCCCGGTCTACCTCGGCCTGTCCAATGAAGACGGCCACCCACACCTGGGCCAGATGAACTTCGTCGACAACCAGGTCAACCCGCAGACCGGCACCATCCGCGGTCGCGCAGTGTTCGACAACAGCGACGGCAGCTACACCCCGGGCCTCTATGCGCGCCTGAAGCTGGTGGGCAGCGGCACCTACTCCGCCGTGCTGATCAACGACGAAGCGGTGGGTACGGACCTGGGCAAGAAGTTCGTGCTGGTGATGGACGCCGACAACAAGCCGGCGTACCGCGCCGTCGAGCTGGGGCCGAAGATCGAAGGTCTGCGCATTGTGCGCAACGGCCTGAACAAGGACGACACCATCATCGTCAAGGGTCTGCAGCGAGCCCGTCCGGGCGCGCCGGTCAGCCCTGAAGTAGTGCCGATGGCCAGCAAGGAAACCCTCGCCGCCCTGGCGCAACAACGACAAGCCCTGGAAGCCAGCAACCTGCCTCAAGTCGCCCCCGCCAAGGGCGCGCCTGAAGCGGCTGCGAAACTGGCCAGCGCTGCGACTCCACGCGGTTAAGGGAAAAGACTCAAGATGAATTTCTCCCAATTCTTCATTTCACGGCCGATCTTCGCAGCGGTGCTTTCGCTGCTGATCCTGATCGCCGGTTCCATCTCGCTGTTCCAGCTGCCTATCAGCGAATACCCGGAAGTGGTACCGCCGACCGTGGTGGTGCGCGCCAACTTCCCGGGCGCCAACCCGAAAGTCATCGGCGAAACCGTGGCCGCGCCCCTGGAGCAGGCCATCACCGGCGTCGAGAACATGCTCTACATGTCCTCGCAGTCCACCGCCGACGGCAAAATCACCCTGACCATCACCTTCGCCCTGGGCACCGACCTGGACAACGCCCAGGTGCAGGTGCAGAACCGGGTGACCCGGACCGAGCCCAAGCTGCCTGAAGAGGTGACGCGCATCGGTATCACCGTGGACAAGGCCTCGCCCGACCTGACCATGGTCGTGCACTTGACCTCGCCGGACAAACGCTACGACATGCTCTACCTGTCCAACTACGCCATCCTCAACATCAAGGATGAGCTGGCGCGCCTGGGCGGCGTGGGCGACGTGCAGCTGTTCGGCATGGGCGACTACTCGCTGCGGGTCTGGCTCGATCCGAACAAGACCGCTTCGCGCAACCTGACCGCCACCGACGTGGTCACCGCCATTCGCGAGCAGAACCGCCAGGTCGCCGCCGGTACCCTGGGCGCCCCGCCCGCGCCGAGCGCCACCAGCTTCCAGCTGTCGGTCAACACCCAGGGTCGCCTGGTGACCGAGGAAGAGTTCGAGAACATCATCATCCGTTCCGGCGAGAATGGTGAAATCACTCGCCTGAAAGACATCGCCCGGGTCGAACTGGGTTCCAACCAGTACGCCCTGCGTTCGCTGCTGAACAACCAGCCGGCGGTGGCGATCCCGATCTTCCAGCGCCCTGGCTCCAACGCCATCCAGATCTCCAACGAAGTGCGGGCCAAGATGACGGAGCTGAAACAGAGCTTCCCGCAAGGCATGGACTTCAGCATCGTCTATGACCCGACCATCTTCGTCCGTGGCTCCATCGAGGCAGTGGTGCATACCCTGTTCGAAGCGCTGATCCTGGTGGTGCTGGTGGTGATCCTGTTCCTGCAGACCTGGCGCGCCTCGATCATCCCGCTGGTGGCGGTGCCGGTCTCGCTGATCGGTACCTTCGCCGTGATGCATCTGTTCGGCTTCTCGCTCAACGCCCTGTCGCTGTTCGGGCTGGTGCTGGCCATCGGTATCGTGGTGGACGACGCCATCGTGGTGGTGGAAAACGTCGAGCGCAATATCGGCCTCGGCCTGAACCCGGTGGAAGCCACCAAGCGCGCCATGCGCGAAGTGACCGGGCCGATCATCGCCACCGCCCTGGTGCTCTGCGCGGTGTTCGTGCCGGCGGCCTTCATCAGCGGCCTGACCGGACAGTTCTACAAGCAGTTCGCCCTGACCATCGCGATCTCCACGGTGATCTCGGCCTTCAACTCCCTGACCCTGTCGCCGGCCCTGGCCGCGGTCTTGCTCAAGGAACACCACGCGCCGAAGGACCGCTTCTCCCGGCTCCTCGAAAAGCTGCTGGGTGGCTGGCTGTTCAAACCCTTCAACCGCTTCTTCGACCGGGCCAGTAATGGCTACGTCGGCACCGTGCGCCGGGTGATTCGTGGCAGCGGCATCGCCCTGTTCCTTTATGCGGGCCTGATGGTGCTGACCTGGTTCGGCTTCGCCCACACGCCGATGGGCTTCGTCCCGGCCCAGGACAAGCAATACCTGGTGGCCTTCGCCCAACTGCCGGACGCCGCGAGCCTGGACCGCACCGAGGACGTGATCAAGCGCATGTCCGACATCGCCCTGAAGCAACCGGGCGTGGAAAGCGCGGTGGCCTTCCCGGGCCTGTCGATCAACGGTTTCACCAACAGCCCGAACAACGGCATCGTGTTCGTGACCCTCAAGCCCTTCGACGAGCGCAAGGACCCGAGCATGTCCGCCGGAGCCATCGCCGGCGCCCTGAACGGCAAGTACGCCGATATCCAGGAAGCCTACATGGCGATCTTCCCACCGCCGCCGGTACAGGGCCTGGGAACCATTGGCGGCTTCCGCCTGCAGGTCGAGGACCGCAGCGGCATGGGCTACGAAGAGCTGTATAAGGAAGTGCAGAACGTCATCGCCAAGAGTCGCAGCGTGCCGGAACTGGCCGGGCTGTTCACCAGCTATCAGGTCAACGTGCCTCAGGTCGATGCGGCTATCGACCGGGAAAAGGCCAAGACCCACGGCGTGGCCATCAGCGATATCTTCGACACCCTGCAGGTCTACCTGGGCTCGCTGTACGCCAACGACTTCAACCGTTTTGGCCGTACCTACCAGGTCAACGTCCAGGCCGAACAGCAGTTCCGTCTCGAAGCCGAGCAGATCGGTCAGTTGAAAGTACGCAACAACAAGGGCGAGATGATCCCGCTGGCGACCTTCATCAAGGTCAGTGACACCGCCGGTCCCGACCGCGTGATGCACTACAACGGCTTCGTCACCGCGGAAATCAACGGCGCGGCCGCACCGGGCTACAGCTCCGGCCAGGCGGAAGCGGCGATCGAGAAACTGCTCAAGGAAGAACTGCCCAACGGCATGACCTACGAATGGACCGAGCTGACCTACCAGCAGATCCTTGCCGGTAACACCGCGCTGTTCGTCTTCCCGCTTTGCGTGCTGCTGGCGTTCCTGGTACTGGCGGCGCAATACGAGAGCTGGAGCCTGCCGCTGGCGGTGATCCTGATCGTGCCCATGACCCTGCTGTCGGCCATCACCGGGGTGATCCTGTCCGGTGGCGACAACAACATCTTCACCCAGATCGGCCTGATCGTACTGGTGGGCCTGGCGTGTAAGAACGCGATCCTGATCGTCGAGTTCGCCAAGGACAAACAGGAAGAAGGCCTCGACCCGCTGGCCGCGGTGCTGGAAGCCTGCCGCCTGCGTCTGCGGCCGATCCTGATGACCTCGTTCGCCTTCATCATGGGTGTGGTGCCCCTGGTGTTCTCCAGCGGCGCGGGCGCGGAAATGCGTCATGCCATGGGTGTCGCGGTGTTCTCCGGGATGCTCGGGGTGACCTTCTTCGGCCTGCTGCTGACCCCGGTGTTCTACGTCCTGATCCGCAACTATGTGGAGCGCAGCGAAGCCCGCAAAGCGACCCGTGCCCTGAAACTGGAGGCGCAACAATGAGTTTGAAAGTCTTCCTGCCGAGCTTGCTGGTACTGGCCCTGAGTGCCTGTGCCGTCGGCCCGGACTACCAGACCCCGACTACCGAGGCGGCCAACATCACGGCCGCCACCGACGGCGCCGCGGGCCAGAAGAATTTCGACCGCGCGCGTTTCGAAGGCATCTGGTGGCAGCAGTTCGACGACCCGGTGCTCAACCAGCTGGTGACCCAGTCCCTGCAGGGCAACCGTGAGTTGCGCGTGGCCTTCGCCCGTCTGCGGGCCGCTCGGGCGATTCGCGACGACGCCAGCAACGATGCGATGCCGACCATCACCAGCCGCGCCAGCAGCGACCTGGCCAAGGGTCAGATCCCCGGCCAGACCACCAGCCGGGTCAACAGCGAACGCTACGACCTGGGCCTGGACATGGCCTGGGAGCTGGACCTGTTCGGCCGCATCCAGCGCAACCTGGAAGCCAGCGAAGCCGACCAGCAGGCCGCCGAGGCCGACCTCTACCAGCTGCAAGTCACCATGATTGCCGAGCTGGTGGATGCCTACGGCCAGCTGCGCGGCGCCCAGCTGCGGGAGAAGATCGCCCTGGCCAACCTGGACAACCAGCAGGAGTCACGCAAGATCACCGAAAGCCTGCGCGACGCCGGCGTCGGCGACCAGCTCGACGTGGTCCGCGCCGATGCGCGCCTGGCCGCGGTAGAGGCCAGCGTGCCGCAACTGCAGGCCGAACAGGTACGCCAGCGCAACCGTATCGCTACCCTGCTGGGCGAGCGTCCGGACAAGCTCAGTGTCGATCTCAAACCCGCGCAGCTGCCGGCGATTGCCAAGGCCCTGCCGATCGGTGACCCGGGCGAACTGCTGCAACGCCGTCCAGACATCCTCAGCGCCGAACGCCAGCTGGCCGCCGCCACCGCGCGGATCGGCGTGGCCAAGGCCGATCTGTTCCCCCGGGTCAGCCTCAGTGGTTTCCTCGGCTTCACCGCCGGCCGTGGTTCGCAGATCGGCTCCTCGGCCGCCAATGCCTGGGCCCTGGGCCCGAGCATTACCTGGGCGGCCTTCGACCTGGGTAGCGTGCGTGCCCGTCTGCGCGGCGCCAATGCCGATGCCGACGGCGCCCTGGCGACCTACGAGCAGCAAGTGCTGCTGGCCCTGGAAGAGTCGGAAAACGCTTTCAGCGATTACGGCAAGCGTCAGCAACGCCTGATCTCGCTGATTCGCCAGAGCGAGTCGAGCCGCGCCGCGGCCGACCTGGCGGAAATCCGCTACCGCGAAGGCACCGTGGACTTCCTGGTGCTGCTCGACGCCCAGCGCGAACGCCTGGCCGCCGAAGACTCCCAGGCCCAGGCCGAGGTCGACCTGTACCGTGGCATCGTCGCCATCTACAAGGCCCTGGGGGGTGGCTGGCAGCCTGAGACGGTCGCCAGCAAGTAAGGCTTCAACCGAGCTCCTTTGGTTGGCCGCAACCAACCAAATTTTTGCCCCGTGTTCTCATTCGGTCGCGGGGCTTTTTTTTGCCTGCCGAAAAGCATCGCGGGCAAGCCTCGCTCCTACAGAAGANTGTAGGAGCGAGGCTTGCCCGCGATAAGATCGTTCATCCACAACAACCTCTCGCCTATTCCAACACCGTCACCGTCGCCGTGGTCCCGGCGCGCAACCTGTCCCTGCCCGGGTAATCGGGGTCGATGGCGATCCGCACCGGCACCCGCTGCGCCAGCTTGACCCAGGTGTAGCTGGGGTTGATGTTGGCCAGCAGGCGGCTGCCCTGGGAATTCTCGCGGTCGGTAATGGCGAAGGCGATGCTCTGCACCTTGCCGCCGAAGGTCTCGCCGCTCATCAGCTGGATGCGCACCGCGCTGCCCTCCTCGATCCGCGGCAGCTTGGTTTCCTCGAAGTAGCCGCTGACATAAAAGGAATCGCTGTCCACCAGGGCCAGCAAGGCCGCGCCGGCACTGGCGTAGTCGCCCTGGCGGGTCTGCAGGTTGGTCACATAGCCGCTGACCGGGGCTTCGACCCGAGTGCGCTGCAGGTCCAGCTCGGCCTGTTTCAGCGCCGCCTGGGCCAGGTGCACGTTGGCCTGGGCCAGGCCGAGGTTGGCCTGGTCGCGCAACAGGTCGGCCTGGGCCACCGCCACATCGGTATTGGACTTCTCCCACTCCTCGCCGGAAATCGCGAAGCCCTGCTTCAGGGTCCGCCGCCGACGCTCTTCGCTTTGCCGTTGCTTGAGCTGCGCCGCACTGGAGGCAATCGCCGCCTCGGACTGGCCGAGGGTGGCGACCGCCACTTCCACCGAGCGCTTGGCATGTTCCACGGCCAGGGCATATTGCGCCGGGTCGATCTCCAGCAACAGCTGGCCCTTGTCCACGTGCTGGTTGTCCTGCACCTGCAGGCTGACGATGCGCCCGGCGACGTCCGCCGACAGCGTCACCACATCGGCCCGCACCCGCGCATCGCGGGTCCAGGGCGCGCGGGTGTAATGCTCCCAGGCGAACCAGCCCAGCACCAGCGCCAGCACTACCGCCACCAGGGTGATCGAACGGGCCAGGGTGTTTTTCAGATTCATAGGCTTCCCATCAGCAGAATGACAATGGCGCAGACGCAGGCATACAGCGCCCCTTCGAACAGCGCTTCGTGCCAGACGAAACGCAACACACCGAGGCGCCGCAGCCCCCAGTCCAGCAGCAGGAAAATCGGCAAGGCCAGCAACAGGGCCTGGGCAATGGGCGGCAGGTAGACGCCGCCGAACTCGAAATCAATGGGCAAGGGCCGGCTCTCCTGTTTCCGTGGGTTGCAGCATGGGGCGGTAGCGCTCCAGGAAGGCGCCGACGATCAGCAGCGAGACGCGCATGCGGAACACCGACCACAGCTGTTCATGGGCCTGGGGCCGGTCGTCGCCGTGCAGCTGGTCGAGGTAGTCGCCCAACTCCCGCAGCCGCGCCAGCAGCTCGTCCACATCCAGCCCCGGGCGCCCCGCCACATAACGCCCGATCCGCCGCAGCAACTGCTGCAGGTCGGCGTTGGCCGCGCAGCTCAGCCAGGGGTTGTCCAGGCTCTGCTGCTTGAGCTGGTTCATCGCCACGCCCAGGGTCATGCAGGCCAGGCTGGTTTCGAAACGCTCGGCGGAAGCCCGGTCGCCGGCGGCGGGCAACAGCCCGATCATCTGGGTCAGGCGGTCGACCATGCGGCTCTCAAAGACAAACTGCTCCTCGTCGCTGGCCGTGGTTTTCTGCAAGGCGTACACCTGTTCGCGGGTGTCGCGGAACAAGCGGCGAATGCGCAGTACCGGGTTGAAGGGAAAGATGAAGGCGTAGACCAGCAACGACAGCACTCCGCCGCTGACATAGGCCCCGGCGAACTCGAACCACTGGATGGCGCTGTTCTGCCAGGCGCCGATGTTCTGCGGGCCGATCATCAGCAGGCTCGACAGCCCCAGGCCCATGCCGATGCCGGCGGTCATCGGGCTGGCCAGGCCCACCGCGACCGTATACAGCAGCGGCACCAGCAGCAGCGCCAGCCACTCGAAATCACCGATCAAGGGCACCAGGGCGAAGACGTAGACCGCCGAGATCACCAGCGCCAGGGCCTGGCCGCGCATGTAGCTTTGCGCCGCCGCCAAGGGCCGGGGAAAGGTCGCCATCAGCGAACAGAGAATGCCCACCAGGACCATGCTCGAACGCGCGCCGTCCCAGGCGGTTTCGATCCAGATCAGCCCGGCGACCAGCAGCGCGGTAAAGGCCCGCAGCGCATTCATCGCCGCCAGCGGCCAATCCAGGTGCAAGGGATTGGCCCGGCCCTGGCGGTACAGGCAACTGGCCTGGCGGCCGTCCTGGATGGCATCGCTGAATTCGAGAATGTCTTCGAGTTGCTTGAGCATCCGCGCCTGTTCCCAGCGCAGGGCCCAGGCCAGGGAACGCAAGGTGGCGGGCAAGGCATCGGCCTCGCGCTCGGCACGCCGCGCTTGTTCATCGAAACGCTGCTGCAATTGCCCGAACTGCTGCCGCGAGGCCGCGGGCAAGGCGCGGCCGTGCTGCGCCAGTTCATCGAGAAACGCCAGCTCGTCGGCGCGCAGTTGCTGGATCGCCTCCGGCAACTCGCCGACCCAGCGCGCCCGCAGCAGTTCGCGCTGGTGGCGCAATACGGTGAGGCGCGAGGTCAGCAGCACCAATTGATTGCCCAGCAGTTGCACCAGGCCGTCGGCGCTGCGCAGGCGTGGCGCGTCGAAATACAGGTGGCGGCGCAAGCCTTCCAGCGCGCTGATCTCGCCCAGCAGCTGCATCTGCCGCTTGTGGAAGTCGGCCTCGCTTTCGTCGGTGCGGATCGCTGCCGCGGCGTGGGTCGCCAGCAGCTTGAGCACCTGGTCGATCTTGGCGAAGTAGCCGGCGGCCACCGTCTCCGGACGCGCCGTCAGCAGGCTGACCACGCAGACGCAGGCCACCGCCAGCAGGGTCTCGGTGACCCGGGTAATGGCCAGCATCAGGGTGTTGCCCTGCTCGGGGATCGCCAGCATCGCCACCACCACCGCGGTGTAGCCACTGAGCACGAACGCCTGGGAACTGGTGTAGCGCAACAGGGTGCCGCCGGCGGTGCACAACGCCAGCCACAGGCCCAGGGTGACCAGGAACGGCAGCGGCGCCTGGGGGAAGATCGCCATGATCAGCACCGCCACCGCGGCCCCCAGGGTGGTGCCGAGCACCTGGCCGAAACTGCGGGCCAGGGCCATGCCGGCCAGGGGCTGGCTGACGATGATCACCGCCATCAGCGACCACTTGGGCTGGTCGAGGTCGAAGATGAAGGCCAGGTACAGGGTCAAGAGGCCCGCGGCGATGGTGCGCAAGGCGAAGCGCAGCACCGCGCCTCCCGGGTGGATGACGATCTTGAAGTAGTTGATCAGTGGCTGCATGAGTGGGTTCTGGGCAAAGGGCACCTGCGGCTAGCCTAGTCAATCGGCGGCCGGGAAAGCTTATCGCCCTGAGCTTCCCGGCAGGAAGGCAATTTTTCCCGAATTTTTGATCCTTCGCGCCAATCCCTTCGTCACGCAGAGTGACGGGACAAGCCGGGGCCGCTCTTGCAGCCTTGCCCTGCCGCGAAAACCCGAGTCATGCCCGTCGACCGGCAACCGGGTTTGACTCCGAGGGGAACCTGACCGAAGCTTGCGCCTTCGTAAAGCCGCCCCTGCCATGGATGCCTGCATGACCAAGCCCCGCCGTACCCTGCTGATCAGCCTCCTCGTCGTCCTGGCCCTGGGCCTGGCGTGGCTGTTCCTGCGCACCACGCCGCCGGTGGTGCCGGATGCGATCAAGCACGGTTATGGCAAGGCCCTGGAACAGGCGCGCAACGGCCAGCCCGGCGCGGCGCGGGTGCTGTATCAGCAGCTGGGGCGTCCGGACCTGTCGGACAGCCGGCGTATCCGCCTGCTCGCCGAGCTGCACAACTACCCCAGCCCGCAGGCACTGAAACTGGTCGACGCCGGGCTGCACCACACCGAGCCCGAGGTCCGCGAGGCCGCCATTGCGGCGGTGCTCGGCCTGGTCCCGGCGCGCCAACGCAGCCTGCTGATCGGCCCGCTGCTGGACGATGAAGTGCAAAGCGTGCGTTTTGCCGCCGTCACCGCCCTGCTCGGCCTGACGCCGGATGAACAGGGCCTGTATTTCGGGCCGCTGCAGCAAGTGATCGATGAGTACACCCAGGTGCTCAAGGCCCAGCCGGAGAACGTCGAGGCGCAATACCAGCTGGCGCGCCTGTACCTGCACAACGCCAACCTGGCCCAGGCCCAACAGACGCTGGAACACGCCTTGAGCCTGCAACCGGACAACCTGCAAGCGGTGATCCTGCAACTGGAGGTGCTGGACCGCCAGGGCCAGAGCGAAGCCGCCCGCCAGCTGCTGGCCAAACAACTGCAGGCGCAACAGGATTCCGCCTACCTGCAACACGCTTTGGGCATGTGGCTGCTGCACCACGACCAGAGCGAGTTCGCCCTGCTCGGCCTGTCCCGCGCCGTGGAGCTGGAGCCGAACAACGCCGGCTACCGCTACGACCTGGCCACCACCCTGCACAGCGAAGAAGAGCTGGAGGCGGCGCAGAAACAGCTTGAGGAAATCGTCCAGCGCCAACCCGCCAACCGCAAGGCGCGGGTGCTGCTGATCAAGTACTGGAAGGAAAGCGGCCAGCTGCAGAACGTGCAGATCCTCCTGGCCCAGCTGGAACAGCAGAACCCCGACGATCCGGCCTTGCAGCAAGGCCTGTAAACACGCTGTCGCCCCCATCCCTGTAGCCGCTGCCGCAGGCTGCGATCGCCTGCGTAGCAGGCGCAAGATTTATCTGATCCACCCTGGAGCCCGGTTTTGCGGTTGCTGCGCAACCGATCGCAGCCTCGCGGGCTCGGCAGCGGCTACAGGGCTACAGGGCTCAGGGGTGTCATGCCAGCAAGCGCTGGATCTGTTCCTGCAGGCTGTTGAGGTCGAAGGGCTTGGCCAGGATCGGCGCGCTTCGCGCGATCGGGCTGCCGGACTCGAGAATCTCGGTGGGATAGCCGCTGATGAAAATCACCTTGAGGTCCGGACGCAGCTTCACCGCGGGTTCGGCGATCATCACCCCGGTAATCCCGCCCGGCAGCCGGTAGTCGGTGATCATCACATCCAGGTGCGGTTTGCTGGCGAGGATCTCGAACGCCTGCTCGCCGTTCTCCGCCTGCAACACCCGGTAGCCCAGGCCCGACAGATAGTCGGCGAGCAACATCAGAATCACCGGTTCATCTTCGACGATCAGTACGACGTCTTGTGCATCTTCACTCATGAGAAGCCTTTGTTCGGTCAATAGCTGCTGATACGACCATCCGGTCATCCAGAAGGTTGCGTGGGTGCCGGTGTTTTCCTACAGCGGCAGACAAACGCGAAACAGCGCACCTTCGCCGATCCGGCTGTCGACTTCAATGGTGCCGCCATGGGCGGTGACGATCTGCTCGGAAATGAACAGCCCGAGCCCGAGCCCGGCCACCGCATGATTGACAGAGACGCGCTCGAACTGCTGGAAGATACGCGCCTGGTTTTCCTCGCTGATGCCGATCCCATGATCGCGCACTTCGACCCGCGCCTGCCCGTCCGCGCTGTACACCCGCACTTCGATCGGGCTCTTGGCGCCATAACGCAAGGCATTGGTCAGCAGGTTGGAGATCACCTGTTCGATACGGAACTCGTCCCACTGGCCGAGCAGCGAGTCTTCGGCGCTCAGGGCGATCGAGGATTCGGCGGCCTCGACCTGGGGCGCGAAGTTCTCCAGCAGGCCGCGCACCAGCTGCACCAGGTCGACCCGGCTCGGGCGGATCGACAGCTTGCCGGTACGGATCCGCGAGATGTCCAGCATGTCCTCGATCAGGCGGATCAGGCTTTTGATCTGGCGCTCGTCGCGGTCGACCATGGCGTGCATCTTGTCCAGGGTGAAGGCGGCGGCGTTGTCGCGGGCCAGGTGCATCTTGCGCAGCTGGGTTTCCAGGATCAGGCCGTTCAACGGCGTGCGCACCTCGTGGGCGACGATCGACATGAAATCGTCACGCATGCGCACCGCCTGCTCCAGTTCGTTCTGGGTCGCCTGCAACTGCTTGAGCAGCGCCTCCTGCTCGCGCCGGCTCTGCTCCAGGGCTTCGACCTGCTGCTTCATGGCCTTGCTCTGCCGGTACAGGTCGACGAACACATTGACCTTGCTCTTCACCGCATGGGTATCCAGCGGCTTGTGCAGGAAATCCACCGCGCCGCTTTCATAGCCCTTGAAGGCATAGTCGAGTTCACGCCCGGCGGCGCTGACGAACACTATGGGGATGTTCTTGGTCTTCTCGGTGCCGCGCATCAGCTCGGCCAGCTCGAAGCCGTTCATGCCGGGCATCTGCACATCGAGGATGGCCATGGCGAACTCATGCTCGAGCAACAGCGACAAGGCCTCGTCCGCCGACAGCGCCTTGTACACCTGGCGGTCCTCGCGCTTGATCAGCGCTTCGAGGGCCAACAGGTTCTCTGGCAGATCGTCGACGATCAGCAGCTTGGCTTGGATATTACTTAACATGCGATTCGTTCCAGCTCGACAAGCAGACGGCTGATGCCGTGCAAAGGGAGAATGTAATCCGGTCGCTGCAGCGCGATGGCCGCCTCGGGCATGGTCGCCACCTGGGCCTCGGCCGGGTCCTGGACAATGCTCAAGCCGCCGCGCCGCTTGACCTGGGCCAGGCCATGGGCGCCGTCCTGGTTGGCGCCGGTCAGCAGCACCGCGGCCAGGCGCGGGCCATAGGCATCGGCGGCGGAGTCGAACAGGTAATCGATGGCCGGGCGCGAATGATGCACGCGCTCCTCCTGGCTCAGGGACAGGCTGCGGTCCTGCTCCACCGACAAGTGATAACCGGGCACGGCGAAATACAGGGTGCCGCGGTCGATGCTCTGCTTGTCGCGGGCCTCTTGCACCGGCAGCGCCAGGCGCTGGGCGAACACCTCGGCCAACTGGCTGCGATGCTCTTCGGGCAGGTGCAGCACCACCATGATCGGCAGGCTGAAACCCCCGGGAAACGCGGTGAAGATTTTCAGCAGCGCCTCGACGCCGCCGGCCGACGCACCTATCACTATGGCCTCGACCCGCGGCAAGGCGGATTGCCCGATGGCGTAGTCCTTCATGATTTGCGGTAGACCCGTTCTTGTTTGACCAGCGGCTCGAAATGCTGGCCGTAGGCCGAGAAGTCCAGGGTTTCCTTGCTGCCCAGCACCAGGAAACCACGGTGGCAGAGCGACTCGTGGAACAGGCCGAAGGCGCGGTCCTGCAACTTCTTGTTGAAATAGATCAGCACGTTGCGACAGGAAATCAGCTGGGTTTCGGAGAACACGCTGTCAGTTGCCAGGCTGTGGTCGGCGAAAGTCACGTTCTCGCGCAGGGTCTTGTCGAAGATCGCGTAGTCGTAGGCCGCCGTGTAGTAGTCGGCAAAGGAGCGCAAACCGCCGGCCTGCTGGTAGTTCTGGGTGTAGGCGCGGATGTTCTCCAGGGAAAAGATGCCCTGCTTGGCCTTCTCCAGGGAGCTGGGGTTGATGTCGGTGGCGTAGATGATGGTGCGCTCCAGCAACCCTTCCTCGCGCAACAGGATGGCCATGGAATAGACCTCCTCGCCCGTGCTGCAGCCGGCGATCCAGATCTTGATCGAGGGATAGGTCTTGAGCAGCGGCACCACTTCCTGGCGAATCGCCAGGAAGTGCGAGGGGTCGCGAAACATCTCGCTGACCGGAATCGTCAGGAACTGCAACAGCTGCATGAAGGCGCCCGGATCGTGCAGCACCCGTTCCTGCAGGGCGGAAATGGTCTTGCATTCGAACTGGCGCAGCGCATGGTTGATCCGGCGCTTGATCGAGGCGCCGGAGTAATCGCGGAAGTCGTAGCTGTACTTGAGGTAGATAGCTTCGATCAACAGACGCAGTTCGATCTCGGTATTGCGCTCCACTAGATTCTTTCCATCTTGGGTAACCAGACTCGAATAAGGGAAAACAGCCGGTCGAGGTCGATCGGCTTGGCCAGGTAATCGTTGGCGCCGGCCTGCAGGCAGCGCTCCTGGTCATCCTTCATGGCCTTGGCGGTCACCGCGATGATCGGCAGCTTGCGCCAGCGCGGCTCCTTGCGGATTTCCAGGGTGGCCTCGTAACCATCCATCTCGGGCATCATCACGTCCATCAGCACCAGATCGATGTCCTCGACTTCATTGAGCTTGGCGATCGCCTCATGGCCATTACGGCCGATGACCACGATCGCGCCCTTCTGCTCCAGGGCGCTGGTGAGGGCGAAGATGTTGCGCACATCGTCGTCCACCAGCAGCACCTTGCGCCCCTCGAACACCTTGTCGCGGCTGCGGGCGGCCTTGAGCATCTTCTGCCGCTCATGGGACAGCTGGGATTCGACTTTGTGCAAAAACAGCGTCACTTCGTCCAGCAGGCGCTCGGGCGAACGCGCGCCCTTGATGATGATCGAGCGCGAATACTTGCGCAGCTCCGCTTCTTCGTCGCGGGTCAGGTTGCGCCCGGTGTAGACGATCACCGGAGGGAAGGAGCAGATGTCCTCGGTGGACATGCGCTTGAGCAGGTCGTTGCCGAGCATGTCCGGCAGCTTCAGGTCGATGACCATGCAGTCGTAGAGGTTGTCGCGCAGCAGCTCCAGGGCCTCCTGGGCCAGGCCGACGGCAGTGATCTCGATATCGTCGTCGCCGATCAGCCGGGCGATGCTGTCGCGCTGCAGGTCGTCGTCCTCCACCAGCAGCACGCGCTTGACCTTCTGGGTGAGCTTGGCTTCCAGGCGGGCGAACACGTCCTTGAGCTCTTCGCGGGTGGTGGGCTTGACCGCGTAGCCGATGGCGCCCATGTGCATGGCGGCCTCGACCCGGTCCTCCACGGAAATCACATGCACCGGGATATGCCGGGTGGTGGCGTGCGCCTTGAGGCGCTGCAACACCGTCAGCCCGGAATGGTCCGGCAGGCGCATGTCCAGCAGGATCGCATCCGGCACGAACTGTTCGGCCAGGCTGTAGCCTTCGTCGGCGCCGTGGGCCACCAGGCACTGGTAACCCAGCTCGTGGGCCAGGTCATACAGAATGTGGGCAAAGTTCGCTTCGTCCTCTACCACCAGGATGCAGCGGCTGGCGAACGGCGCCTTGTCGCGATCGTCGGCGAAACGCGCAATCTCCACCTCGGGCACCAGGGGTGCCGGCACCGGAGCCGGTTTGCTCGGCGCCTGGACCACCGGCGCAGCGACCGGCTTGAGTTCGCCCTGTTCCCCTGGCGCGCGCTCGACGTAGTGCTCCGGCAGCACCAGCGTGAAGACACTGCCCTGCCCCGGCTCGCTGGCGACCGTGATCGAACCGCCGAGCAGCGCCGCCAGGTCGCGGGAAATCGACAACCCCAGGCCGGTGCCGCCGTAACGGCGATTGGTGGTGCCGTCGGCCTGGCGGAAGGCTTCGAAAATGCTTTCCTGCTGCTCCGGGGCGATCCCGATGCCCGAGTCGCGCACGCTGAAGGCAATGCCCGCCTCGGGCTCGCGCGACACGCTCAGGCTGACCTGGCCCTTCTCGGTGAACTTCACCGCGTTGGACAACAGGTTCTTGAGAACCTGCTCGACCCGCTGGCGGTCGGTGAACAGCGTCTGCGGAGTGCCAGGCTGCAGCTCGACATGGAATTCCAGGCCCTTGTCCGCCGTCAGCGGCTGGAACAGCCCGCGCAGGCTCTCCACCAGGCGCGCGACGCTGGTGTTTTCCGGGCGCACTTCGAGCTTGCCGGCTTCGACCTTGGAAATATCGAGAATGTCGTTGATCAGGTTGAGCAGATCGTTGCCCGCCGAATAAATCGACTCGGCGAACTGCACCTGTTCGGCGCTGAGGTTTTCCTGGGGGTTTTCCGCCAGCAGCTTGGCCAGGATCAGCGAGCTGTTCAGCGGCGTGCGCAGCTCGTGGGACATATTGGCGAGGAATTCCGACTTGTACTTGCTCGAGCGCTGCAGCTCCTCGGCACGCTCTTGCAACTGCACCTGGGCCTGGTTCAGCTCGCCGTTCTTGCGGTCCATGGCGTCGCGCTGCTGCGCCAGCGCCTGGGCCTGCTCGGCCAGTTGCTCGTTGGTCTGCTCCAGCTCCACCTGCTGGGATTCCAGGTGCACCTGGGACTCCTTGAGCACCCGCGACTGTTCCTCGAGCTCTTCGTTGGCGGTCTTCAGTTCTTCCTGCTGCACCTGCAGTTCTTCGTTGAGTTGCTGGGTTTCGGCCAGCACTTCCTGCAGGCGCTGGCGATAACGCGCGGCTTCGATGGCGGTGCCGATATTGCCGGCGATCAGTTCCAGCAGCTCGACATCGCGCTCGCTGAGGGCGCGCAGGAAGCCCAGCTCTATCACCCCGTTGACCCGGTCGTCGTCGCTGGTCGGCACCACCAGCACGCTGCGCGGCACGCCCTCACCGAGGCCGGAGCTGACCTTGAAGTAATCGGCGGGCACCTCGTCCAGACGGATCAGCCGGTCCTGCTGGGCCGCCTGGCCGACCATGCCTTCACCGATGAAAATCGACTGTTCGCGTTCTTCCTGCTCGCGGGAGAAACCATAGGCGGCCACGCGCTTGAGGCCGCCGTGCTCCTCACGCACATACATCGCCGCCACGGCGCTGCCCAGGTACTGCGCGCAGAACTGCAGGATATTGCGCCCCAACAGGTTCAGCGTCAGTTGCCCCAGCAACTGCTCGGCCAGTTCGGTCTGGCCGCTGCGCAGCCAGGCCTGCTGCTCCAGGGCCCGGGCGCTTTGCTGCTGGGCGGCGAGGTTGGCGCCGTAGTTTCTGGACAGGTTGAGCAGGTCGCGGCGCCCGATATAGGCCAGCAGGCCGCTGATCAGCACCACGAACAACAGGTACAGGGCCACGCTGCGGACAGTGGTGCGGGTGACGTTCTCGTTGCGATCGACCCGCAGTTGCTGCTCCATCGCCACCGCTTCGTCGTATTCCTTGCGCATCTGGTCGGTCAGGCGCTTGCCCCGGCCGGACTGCACCGAGCGGCGATAGTCGCCCTCCTGGCGGCGCATCTCGATCATGCCTTTGGCGTAGAGATTCCACTCGTCCTGCAAGGCTTCCAGGCGCTTGAAGCGATCGACCTGCTGCGGGTTGTCCGCCACCAGCTCGCGCAGTCCGCGCAACTCGCTGAAGATCTGCGGCTTGGCCACTTCATAAGGGTCGAGGAAATGCTCGTCGCCGGTGATCAGGAAGCCGCGCATGCCGGTTTCCAGGTCGACCGTCAGCTTGGCGGCCTGGTTGATGCTGTTGATCACCCGATCGCTGTGCTGGACCCACTGGGTCACCGACAGCAGGTAGCTGATCAGGGACAGGAAGACCACCGCGCTGAGCACGCCAACGCCCAGGGGAAGCGCAATGTTGCGGCTTAGCAGCTTGCGAAAACTCTGTTCATCAACCGAAGACGTGGAGATCATTGAAAGGCCTTGGTGAAGTGTCAAAAACCATGGAGTTTGCCCCAAAGACGGGCAGCGTATCTATTCTTCTGGCAACTCTAGGCACAAATTGCCATCCGGCACTGCCCGCTCTCGATCAGACAGGTTATTCTGGCACAGCTTGTACAGAATTATTTTTTTGTACAGCTTCAGCGGTTTGTCATTGCGCGTTATTTATTGCTGCAAGAGGCGAATTTTTTATCGCTGCCGCCCCCTCCCTTTTTCGAGAGACTTTCTATGCCCACCACCGATTCCACCATCCTGGTCGTCGAAGACGACACCATCGTGCGCATGCTGATTGTCGATGTGCTGGAGGAGCTGGAATTCAAGGTGCTGGAAGCCGCGGGCAGCGAGGAGGCCCTGACCCGGTTGCAGGACAGCGCGCTGCGGATCGACCTGATGATGACCGACGTCGGCCTGCCCGGCATGGACGGCAAGGAACTGGCGGCCCGCGCCCGCACCTTGCGCCCGGAGCTGCCGGTGCTGTTCGCCAGCGGCTACGCGGAAAACATCGAGGTGGCCGCCGGCATGGCGGTGATCGGCAAGCCCTTCTCCATCGACCAGTTGCGCAACAAGGTCCGCACCCTCCTCGGCTGAACCCTCGGTAACCCCCGCTGACCCGACAAGCGCCTGGGCCCTGGGCGTCAGGGCAGCCGCGCCAGTCCCCCCGCTGTGGTTTAATGGCGCCCCCGCAGACACCCCCGCGTTTTTCAGGAATACCCAGCCATGAGTCCGACCGCCGCCACCAAAGTCCTGGTCATTGGTTACGTCTGGCCCGAACCCCGCTCCTCGGCGGCCAGCGGGCACCTGATGCAGATCCTCCAGGTCTTCCTCGGGCAAGGCTGGGACATCACCTTCAGCAGCCCGGCCAACCCCGGCGAGCACAAGGAAGACCTCACGGCCCTGGGCATCCGCGAATGCCCGATCGAACTGAACAACAGCAGCTTCGACCGTTTCATCGCCGAACTGGCGCCGGATATCGTGCTGTTCGACCAGTTCATGATGGAGGAGCAGTTCGGCTGGCGCGTCGAGCAGCAGTGCCCCGGCGCCCTGCGCGTGCTGGAGACGTCCGACCTGCAGAGCCTGCGCCACGCTCGCCATCAGCGGCTCAAGGAGCGCCTGAAAGCCAGCGACGACAACGATGACTTCAGCGCCCTGTTCGCCCCCGCCGCCGAGCAGGAGTTCGCCGGCATGGCCGACACCGACCAGGCCCGGCGCGAGATCGCCGCGCTGTACCGCTGCGACCTGAGCCTGATGATCTCCGAGTTCGAGATCGAGCTGTTGGTCAGGCAGTTCGGCCTGCCGCCAGCCTTGCTGCACTGGTGCCCGCTGATGCCCGAGCACATGCCGCACAGCTATGTGCCCTTCGCCGAACGGGCGCACTTCCTGAGCATCGGCAACTTCCGCCACGCGCCGAACTGGGATGCGGTGCTGTGGATGAAAAACGCCGTGTGGCCGCTGATCCGCCAGCAGCTGCCGGGCGCGCAACTGCATATCTATGGCGCCTACACCCCGCCCAAGGCCGCAGCCCTGCACAACCCGGCCCAGGGGTTCCTGGTGATGAACTGGGCCGAGGATGCCTTGGAAGTCATGTCCGCCGCGCGGATCTGCCTGGCCCCGCTGCGTTTCGGCGCAGGCATCAAGGGTAAGCTGCTGGACGCCATGCTCTGTGGCACGCCGAGCGTCACCACCCCGGTCGGCGCCGAAGCCATGCACGGCGACGCGCCCTGGCCGGGAGCGGTGGCCGAGTCGGCCAGCACTATCGCCGCGGCGGCGGTACGCCTGTATCAGGACCAGGCGCTATGGAGCGCGGCCCAGGAACAGGGTCGCCAACTGTTGCTGGCGCGCTATCGGCAACAGGTCCACGGCCCGGCTCTGATCGAACGCCTGCAGCACTGCCGGGCGAACCTGGCGCAACTGCGCCGCGACAACTTCACCGGCGGCATGCTGCGTCACCATCACCACAAGAGCACCCAGTACATGGCGCAGTGGATCGAGGCGAAAAATCGCCTGGCCTGAGGCCTGACCTGTAGCCGCAGACCTCAAGAGCGCGCCCCTTCGGGCCGATCGCAGCCTGCGGCAGCGGCTACAGAAACCGAGCCGTGCCTCGATCTGTCAGCCGACACAAACCCTGTAGCCGCTGCCGAGCACCAGCGAGGCTGCGATAGGGCCGCAGGCCCTCAGCGATCTTGAGAACGCCGCGCCCGAGCGCCTACAGGGATCTCCTGGCCAGCACTGGTGCTGGATATCCGATGGAGGCATGATCTGGCGCAACAAGGATAAGAAGCACAGCGCCATGAGCCGATCAGCAAGAGTCACCGACCCTTCCTACGAATTGATGGACGACCACAACGGCCTGTCGATCATCTATCGCCAGCACGGCTTCCCCTGCCCCCTGGTGCGCTGGCACTTCCACAAGGAGTACGAGCTGCACTTGATCGTCGCCAGCTCCGGCAAGGTGTTCATCGGCGACTACATCGGCAACTTCTACCCCGAATCGCTGTTCCTCACCGGCCCCAACCTGCCCCACAACTGGATCAGCCAGGTGGCCGAGGACGAAGTGGTGGCCAAGCGCGACATGCTGGTGAACTTCACCGACGAGCTGTTCGAAAGCGGCTATCAGGTGTTCGCCGAACTCAAGAGCCTGACCCCGCTGCTGGAGCGCGCGCAGTACGGCATCGAGTTCCGCTGCAAGCGCACCATCGCCCAGGCCATGGACCTGATGCAACGCATCGCCGACTCCAGCGGCATCACCCGCCTCGGGCACTTCTTCATCCTGCTGGAATTGCTGGCCGCCTGTGACGACTACCAGCTGCTGTCCGGCGCCACCAACGTGCAACTGGCGGACGAGCACAACGTCGACCGCACCAACCGCGCGGTGGACTACATCTTCGCCCACTACGCCCGCGAACTGCCGCTGGAGGAAGTCGCCGACTACCTGGGCATGAAACCCACCTACTTCTCCCGGGTGTTCAAGCAGGCCACCGGCCGCTGCTTCGTCGAGTTCGTCAACCGCCTGCGCATCAGCAAATCCTGCGAACTGCTGGCCGATGGCGACAAGCCGGTGACCGACGTGTGCTTCGAGTCCGGCTTCAACAACATCTCCAACTTCAACCGGCGCTTCCAGCAACTCAAGGGCATGACCCCTTCCCACTACCGGCGCCTGGCCGTGCAGCGCCTGACCGAACAGAACCTGGCCTGATCCCACAAACACCGCCGCCCCCTCGCCCCCACAAACGCCGCCGATTCCTTGTAGGAGCGAGGCTTGCCCGCGAT
>NZ_JBQENK010000022.1:47741-59562 GCF_052044735.1 Pseudomonas sp. 22526 | reverse complement strand
CACCGCAGTGCCTGCATCGCGGGCAAGCCTCGCTCCTACTGAAGCCATACCACGCCCCGCGAAACGCGCTCCGTTCAGCTCACGTTCAGCAAATGCCAACCATAGTCATTTGCGAATACGTATCATCATGCTACAACTTAGCTCCCTATCTATCTGCCCGCCGGTGCTGAATGCTCGTTCCATTTCTGATCATGCTGCGCGAAGGGATCGAAGCCGCGCTCATCGTTGGCATCATCGCCAGTTACCTGCAGCAGACCGGGCGCGGCCAGTGGATGCCGGCCGTGTGGATCGGCGTGTTTCTCGCCGCGGCCCTGGCCCTGCTGGTGGGCGGCGGCCTGGAACTGATGAGCGCCGAGTTTCCGCAAAAGCAGCAGGAACTCTTCGAAGGCATCGTCGGCCTGGTGGCCGTGGGCATTCTCAGTTCCATGGTGTTCTGGATGCGCAAGGTGGCGCGTTCGATCAAGCATTCCCTGCACACCTCGCTGGACCAGGCGCTGACCGGCTCCCGGCACCAGGTCACGGCGCTGATCGCCATGGTGTTCTTCGCCGTGGCCCGCGAAGGCCTGGAGACGGTGTTCTTCCTCCTCGCGGTGTTCCAGCAGAGCCAAGGCCCGGCCGCACCGATCGGCGCCCTGCTCGGCCTGGTGCTGGCAATCATTGTCGGCTGGCTGATCTACACCGGCAGCATGCGCCTGAACCTCGGCGCGTTCTTTCGCTGGACCGGCCTGTTCATCCTGGTGGTGGCCGCCGGCATCCTCGCCAATGCAATGCAGGCCCTGCATGAAGCCGGGGTCTGGAACCACCTGCAGGCCGTGCTGTTCGACTTCAGCGCCAGCCTGCCGATGGACGGCCCGCTGGGCTCGGTGCTGGCCGGCATGTTCGGTTACCAGGACGCCCCCACCGTCAGCACCCTGGGTGCCTACCTGCTCTACCTGCTGGTGACCCTGGTGCTGTTCTTCCTGCCCGGCGCGGCACCCGCCGCCAGCCCATCGTCTTCCGTTTCCAGCCACTAAGGCCTTTCCATGACCCAGCAAGCCTCCCCACAGCCCCCGGCACCGAGCGCCCTGCGCTGGGCGCTCGCGGGTTCCGTGATGGTGATGATCGCCGCCGGCGGGCTGTTCTATTACGCCTCGCAGCTGGCCGCCAGCAAACGCCAGGCGCACAAGGACGAAATCACCCTGACCATCCACCCCCACAGCTGCGAGCCGAACGCCCTGAGCGTGCCGGCCGGGCCGGCGAGCTTTCGTATCCTCAACCGTTCGGACCGCGCCGTGGAATGGGAAATCCTCGACGGCGTGCTGGTGGTCGAAGAACGGGAAAACATCGCGCCGGGCCTGAGCCAGGTGATCAACGCCAGGCTGCAACCCGGCGACTACGCCATCACCTGCGGCCTGCTGAGCAACCCGCGCGGCACCCTGCATGTAACCCCCACCGCCGAGTCCGACGCCCAGGCCAAGGCCCGGCCGTCGATGGTCGCCTTTGTCGGCCCGCTGTCGGAATTCCGGGTCTACCTGAGTAGCCAGGGCACGGCCCTGATCAAGGCCGTGAGCGCCCTGGAGCAAGCCATCCAGGCCGGCGACCTGGCCCAGGCCCAGGCTTTGTACCTGCCGGCGCGCGCGGCCTACCAGCGCCTCGCCCCGGCCGCCCAGCGCCTGGGTGAACTGGACAACAGCATCAACGCCCGCGCCGACTACTTCGAAAAACGCGAGCAGGACCCCAGCTTCGTCGGCTTCCACCGCCTCGAATACGCATTGTTCCAGCAACGCGACCTGAGTGGCCTGACGCCTATCGCCCAGCGCCTGCTCAGCGATGTCGGCAGCCTCAAGCAACAACTGCTGGCCCAGTCGCTGCCACCGGAGCAACTGGTCAGCCTGGTCGCCCGCGCCCAACGCAGCATCGCCGAGGTGCGCGCCAGCAGCGGCGAGGAAGAGCGCTACAGCCACAGCGACCTCAACGGCTTTGCCGCCAACCTGGAGACCACCCGCAAGGTCGTCGACCTGCTGCGGCCCCTGCTGGCCAAGCCCGCCGCGCCGTTGCTGGCGCAGATCGACAGCGCCCTCGGCGCCCTCGACAGCCAGTACGGCGCCTTGCGCACCTCCGAAGGCTACGCCTCCTACGACAGTGTCGGCGCCGATCAGCGCAAGCGGATCGCCGACCAGGCCAAGGTTCTGGCCGATGCACTCGATGGAATCGATCCCGCCCTTGGCCTTTCCGGCCTGTAAGCAGAAGACGCCCGCCCGATGAACGATTCAGACTCTTCCAATCCAGCTTTCTCCGCCCAACGCCGCCGTATGCTGCTGGACATGGGCGCCGCCGGTGTCGCCCTGGCCGGCAGCAGCCTGAGCTGCCCGGCGCTGGCAGCCCAGGCCGGGACAACCACCGCCCAGGTCACGCAAGCACCGAGCAGCGACAAGACCCAGGACCGCCACGACTTCCACGGCCAGCATCAAAGCGGCATCGTCACCCCGCGCCCTGCGGCCGGCATGCTGGTGGCGTTCGACGTACTGGCCAGCGATCGCGAAGACCTGGAGCGACTGCTGCGCACCCTCGACCAGCGCATCAAATTCCTCATGACCGGTGGCCCGGTCCCCCAGGTCGACCCGAAACTGCCGCCGCTGGACTCGGGCATCCTCGGCCCGGTGGTGACCCCGGACAACCTGACCATCACCGTCTCGGTGGGCGCCTCGCTGTTCGACGAGCGCTTCGGCCTGGCCCCGGCCAAACCCAGGCGCCTGATACGCATGGTCGGCTTCCCCAACGATGCCCTGGAGCCCGACAGCTGCCACGGCGACCTGAGCCTGCAGTTCTGCTCCAACACCGCCGACACCAATATCCACGCCCTGCGCGACATCGTGAAAAACCTCCCGGACCTGCTGCTGGTGCGCTGGAAGCAGGAAGGCAGCGTGCCGCCCCAGGCCCCGGCCCGTCCTGGCGAGCCGGCGCAGAGCGCGCGCAACTTCCTGGGTTTTCGCGACGGCTCGGCCAACCCCGACTCCAACGACCGCAAGGCCATGGAGCAGATCGTCTGGGTCCAGCCCGGCAGTGACGAACCGGCCTGGGCCGCCCACGGCAGCTATCAGGCGGTGCGCATCATCCGCAACTTCGTCGAGCGCTGGGACCGCACGCCCTTGCAGGAGCAGGAAAGTATCATCGGCCGGGTCAAGGCCTCGGGCGCGCCCATGGATGGCCAGCAGGAACATCAGGTGCCGGACTACCGCAAGGATCCCCACGGCCAGCTGACCAAGCTCGACGCCCACATCCGCCTGGCCAACCCGCGCACCGCCGAGACCCAGCGCAACCTGATCCTGCGCCGGCCGTTCAACTACTCCAACGGCGTGAACAAGAACGGCCAGCTGGACATGGGCCTGCTGTTCATCTGTTACCAGGCCGACCTGGAGCAAGGCTTCATCTCAGTGCAGAGCCGCCTCAACGGCGAGCCCCTGGAGGAATACCTCAAGCCGGTGGGCGGCGGTTATTTCTTCGCCCTGCCCGGCGTCACCGGCGACCGCGACTTCATCGGCCGCACGCTGCTCGAGGCCACCCAAGCGAAAACCAGCGCCTGACCACCACCCACATCACCCCCCACGGAAACGCCCCATGAAAAAGTCGCCTCTCGCTGTGTTGCTGACCCTTGGCTTGCTCCAGATTCCGCTGTCGGCGGTTGCCGCCACATCGCCGCTGGAGCTGGTGGGGCCGATTTCCGACTACAAGATCTACGTCACCGAGCAGCTCGACGAGCTGGCCAGCCACACCCAGGCCTTCACCGACGCGGTGAAGAAAGGTGACCTGGCCACCGCCAGGAAGCTCTACGCCCCGACCCGGGTGTACTACGAGTCGATCGAGCCGATCGCCGAGCTGTTCAGCGACCTCGACGCCTCTATCGACTCGCGGGTCGACGACCACGAACAAGGCGTCGAGGCCGAGGATTTTACCGGCTTCCATCGCATCGAGTATTCGCTGTTCGCCCGGAACTCCACCCAGGGCCTGGATGCGCTGGCCGACCGCCTGAACAAGGACGTCAAGGACCTGCAAACCCGCGTCGCCGGCCTGACCTTCCCGCCGGAAAAAGTCGTCGGTGGCGCCGCCGCCCTGCTGGAGGAAGTGGCCGCGACCAAGGTCTCAGGCGAGGAAGACCGCTACAGCCACACCGACCTCTACGACTTCCAGGGCAACATCGACGGGGCGAAGAAAATCGTCGACCTGTTCCGCCCGCAGATCGAGCAGCAGGACCCGGCCTTCGTCGCCAAGGTCGACAAGAACTTCGCCACGGTGAACAAGATCCTCGCCAAGTACAAAACCGCCGACGGCGGCTTCGAGACCTACGACAAGGTCAAGGATAACGACCGCAAGGCGCTGGTGGGCCCGGTCAATACCCTGGCCGAAGACCTCTCGACCCTGCGCGGCAAGCTGGGCCTGAACTGAGCCCTGGGGATCCGCCCCGATTCTGTAGGAGCGAAGCTTGCTCGCGATAAGTTCGCCAGGACGACGCGGTGAAATTTGAATACCGCCGCTGNGCGGCTATCGCGAGCAAGCTTCGCTCCTACAGACAAGCGTCCGGCCGGCATACCTATTATTCGCCCCATCACCCAGGCTGCTGGTCTACCCTCACCTGCGCCGATAACCCTGGGCGGCGGCGCGTTTTATCTATAACGTCCCGCGCACTCCTGACTTTCATGGAAGATTTTGCATGTCCACCCCAACGGCCCAACCGGCGCAGACCGCCGCCCCGTTCAAACTCTTGCCGCTGATGGTCGCCTACATGGCCTGCACCATGTCGATGATGGCCTTCGTCTCGCTGATCGGCCCGATCGTCCGTGTGCTCGGCCTGGCCACCTGGCAGGCCGGCGCGGCGGTGACCGTGTCCGGGGTGATCTGGATGCTCCTGGCGCGGCCCTGGGGCCAGGCCAGCGACCGCTTCGGGCGCCGTCGGGTGCTGCTGCTCGGCACGGCCGGCTTCACCCTCTCCTACTGGGCGCTGTGCCTGTTTATCGATGTCTCGCTGCACCTGCTGCCGGGCATGTGGCTGGCCTTTATCGGCCTGATGCTCGGGCGCGGCCTGATCGGGGTGTTCTATGCGGCCATTCCGGTGGGCGGCTTTGCCCTGATCGCCGACAACGTCGAGCCCGAGCATCGGGCCCGCGCCATGGCCACCCTGGGCGCCGCCAACGCCGTCGGCCTGGTGCTGGGCCCGGCCGTGGCCGCGCTGCTTGCCCGTGTCAGCCTGAGCCTGCCGCTGTACGCCATGGCCGTGCTGCCGCTGGCGGCGTTCCTGGTGCTGCTGTACAAGCTGCCGCGCCAGGAGCTGCACCTCAAGCAGGCACCGCGCTCGGTACGCCTGAGCGACCCACGGCTGCGCCGGCCGATGACGGTGGCCTTCGTCGCCATGCTCTGCGTGTCCATCGCGCAGATCACCGTGAGTTTCTATGCCCTCGACCGCCTGGGCCTGAACACGGCCGACGCCGCCCAGGCCGCCGGCATCGCCCTGGCCATGGTCGGCGTGGCGCTGATCTGCTCGCAACTGGTGGTGCGCAAACTCGAATGGCCGCCGCTGCGGATGATCCGCGCCGGCGCGCTGCTGGCCGCCAGCGGTTTTGCCGGCTGCATGCTGGTGGAGAATGCCTGGGGGCTGTGGCTGGGCTTTTTTGTCTCGGCGGCGGGCATGGGCGCGATCTTCCCGTCCTTCTCGGCCCTGGCGGCCAACGCCGTGGACGCCGCCGAACAAGGCGCCACCGCCGGCTCCATCGGCGCCGCCCAGGGCTTTGGCGTGGTGATCGGCCCGTTGGCCGGCTCGCTGATCTACGCCCTCGAACCGCGCCTGCCCTACCTGATTGCCGCGCTGTTGCTGCTGTTGGTGGCGGGCTGGCCGGCGGCGAAAAGCGCCAGGTGATCCCGGCGCTGATACAACTGTAGCCGCTGCCGCAGGCTGCGTACGTCCCGAAGGGGCGCAGCGATCTCGAGACCGATGAAGGCCCTGCGGGCCTTGTCGCAGCCTCGCGGGCTCGGCAGCGGCTACAAGATCGGGGCCTGGCTTCATGTAGCCGCTGCCGCAGGCTGCGTACGTCCCGAAGGGGCGCGGCGATCTCGAGACCGATGAAGGCCCTTCGGCCCTTATCGCAGCCTCGCGGGCTCGGCAGCGGCTACAGAATCGGGGCCTAGCTTCATGTAGCCGCTGCCGAAGGCTGCGATAAGCCCCGCAGGGGCTTCAGGGCCAGCAAGAACGACCCCATCGTGGATCGTTCGCCGCGGACCTCAGAGGATGCGGTAGAGCAACCGCTCGATCCGCACCCGGCTGACCCGGCGCAGGAACTTGCCGACGGCCGCCGGGTAGTCCACCAGGGTTTCCAGGCGCTGGAAGTGCTCGATGCGCTGGGTGTGGCGGAAGATCGTTTCCAGCTCCTGGCGCCGCGGCTCCAGCAACTCGCCCTTGGGGTCGTCGAGCAGCAAGGCGTTTTCCAGGTCGAGGCGGAAGGCCCGCGGGTTGAGGTTGTTGCCGGTGAGCAAGGTGTAGCGCTGGTCCACCCACATGCCCTTGAGGTGGTAGGTATTGTCGCCGTCGCGCCACAGGTGCAGGTTCAGGCGGCCGCTGTCGATGGCCTTCTGATGCCGCTTGGCGAAGCGCCGCAGGCTGATCTCGTAGAGGTACGGCAGCGCGGCGATGACCTTGAACGGCTCGCTCGGCGGAATGTAGAAGTCGTTGGCGGTCTTGTCGCCGACGATGATGTCGATCCTCACCCCGCGCGCCAGGGCGCGGTTGATTTCCCGGGTCACCGCCAACGGCAGGTTGAAATACGGCGTGCAGATGGTCAGTTGCTGCTGGGCGCTGGCGATCAGTTCGCAGATGACCCGGCTCAGCGGGTTGTTCTTGCCCACCCCGAGCAACGGGCTGACCGACAACGAGTCTTTGAGTACCCCGCCGGCACTGGTGTCGTAGGCCGCGTGCTTGAGGCGGCTGCGCAGATCGCCGATGTCGTTGCGCAGGCTGCGGGTGGTCGGCAGGTTCGGCAGGTCCAGGCGATGCACCGCCCGCGACGCCACCAGGCCATGCTGGACCAGGTGCTGCATGGAGTCGGCCAGCTCAGGGTTGTGCAGCAGGTGGTAGCGGTCGAAGCGGTACTTGTCGAACTTGTGCAGGTACACGTTGTTCAGGCTGGCGCCGCTGTAGATCACGCAATCGTCGATCACGAAACCCTTCAGGTGCAGCACGCCGAACAGCTCGCGGGTCTGCACCGGCACGCCGTACACCGGCACCTCACTGGCGTGGGTACGGGTCATTTCCTGGTACCAGGCCGAGTTGCCCGGCTGCTTGCCGGCGCCGATCAGCCCGCGCTGGGCGCGCAGCCAGTCGACCACGACCACCACGTCCAGCTCCGGGCGCGCGGCCTTGGCGGCGTGCAAGGCATCGAGAATTTCCTGGCCGGCCTCGTCCTGTTGCAGGTACAGCGCGACGATATAGATGCGCCGGGTGGCCTGGGCGATTTTCTCCAGCAGGCAACGGCGGAATTCGGCGGCGCCATTGAGAATGGACAGGTCATCGGCAGCCAGCGGGAAGCTGCGCAACTTGGGCAGCAGGGAACGTTTGAAAAGCGACGGCATAGGGCTCGCAGAAGGTCGAATCCAAAAGAGCGCAAGAGCTTACACCAAGGTGCCAGCTCGGGTCTTGCGGGGCGCTGTGAAGATTTGTCGCCTGTCCCTCACCCCCACCGCAAAACCGCTCGCAACTGGATAAGCGGCGATAATGATTTTGCGCGTGGAAAAATAACTTATTGACCAAGGAGAACGATCGTTCTACTGTACGCCACATGAACGAAATCACTAGCAACGACACACGCGACATCATTCTGGATGTCACCGAAAAGTTGATCTACAAAAGTGGCATCGCCGCCACTGGCATGGATCTCCTGGTGAAGACCGCCGGCGTCTCCAGAAAGAGCATCTACCGCTACTTCACCACCAAGGACGAACTGGTGGTGGCCGCCCTGCAACGCCGCGACCTGCGCTGGATGCACTGGTTCAGGAGCGAGGTCGGCAAGGCCCCGACGCCGGCCGCGCGCCTGCTCAACCTGTTCAGCGTGCTGGGCGACTGGTTCGCCTCCGAGGACTTTCGCGGCTGCGCCTTCATCAATACCAGCGGCGAGACCGGCGACCCGCAGGACTCGGTACGGGTGGTGGCCAGGGAACACAAACAGAAACTGCTCGACTACGTGTTAGAGCTCTGCAAGGAACACGCATCTGAAAAACCCGGCACCGGGGATCCGGAGGAGCAAGCCAGACAGCTGCTGATCCTGATCGACGGCGCCATTACCGTTGCACTTGTGATGGGTGATCGCAGTGCTGCCGATAATGCGCAATGCATGGCGCGAAAGTTATTGGACCTGTAATCCTTTAAAACAAGTTCGACACCCTGCTGAACCTCAACTTTCATTGGAGACTTTAAATGTCATCTAACGCTGAAGTTCGTCCGCCACTTCCCCCTTTCACCCGCGAATCGGCCATTGAAAAGGTCCGCCTGGCCGAAGACGGTTGGAACTCCCGCGATCCGCAGCGAGTGTCCCTGGCCTATACCCTGGACACCCAATGGCGCAATCGCGCCGAGTTCGCCCACAACCGCGAAGAAGCCAAGGGCTTTTTGACCCGCAAATGGGCCAAGGAGCTGGACTATCGCCTGATCAAGGAACTCTGGGCCTTTACCGACAACCGCATCGCCGTGCGTTATGCCTACGAATGGCACGACGACTCGGGCAACTGGTTCCGCTCCTACGGCAACGAGAACTGGGAGTTCGACGAGCATGGCCTGATGTCCAACCGCTACGCCTGCATCAACGACATGCCGATCAAGGAAAGCGAGCGCAAGTTCCACTGGCCGCTGGGCCGGCGCCCGGATGACCATCCGGGGCTGTCTGACCTCGGTCTGTAACCCGCTTCTGCTCTTGTAGGAGCGAGCGGGCGGCGATCCGACTTGCCCGCGATAAAGACGACGCAGTACGCCTGGCACACCGCGTTATCCTTCATCGCGAGCAAGCTTCGCTCCTACAGCTCACCTTCAGGCCGCGGCGTCCTCGCGCTTCAGCGCCGCCTGCGCCTCCAGCTCGCGCACCAGTGGCAACACGCGCTTGCCGAAGTACTCCACCTCTTCCTGGAAGTGCAGGAACCCCGCCAGCACCAGGTCCACGCCCACCGCCTTCAAGGCGACGATGCGCTCGGCGATCTGCTGCGGCGTGCCGATCAGGTTGGTCTTGAACCCGTCGTTGTACTGCACCAGGTCCTCGAAGGTGGATTTGGCCCAGTTGCCCTCGCCTTCCGGCGACGCCTTGCCCGCCTGTTTCGCCGCGTCGCCGAAGGCGTTCACCGCTTCCGGGTCGGCCTGGTCGATGATCTCGGCCAGCACCGCGCGCGCTTCTTCCTCGGTGTCGCGGGCAATCACGAAAGCATTGACCCCGACCTTCACCGAATGATTGTTGGCCGCGGCCTTGGCGCGAATGTCGTCGACCTGGGCCTTGATGCCTTCCGGCGTGTTGCCGTTGGTGAAGTACCAGTCGGACACCCGCGCCGCCATGTCCCGCGCGGCGCGGGAGCTGCCACCCTGGAACACTTCCGGCTGGCCCAGCGGCTTGGGCTTGAGGCTGTAGTTGTCGAAGCGATAGAAGTCGCCGCGAAAGCTGAAGTTGTCCTGGCTCCAGATGCCCTTGAGGGAACGGATGAATTCTTCGGAACGCCGATAACGCTCGTCATGCTCCAGCCAGTGTTCGCCGATGGCCTGGAATTCACCCTTGAACCAGCCGCTGACGATGTTCACCGCGATCCGGCCATTAGTCAGTTGGTCGATGGTCGCCAGCTGCTTGGCCGCCAGCGCCGGTTGCCAGGGGCCGGGCAGGATCGCGGCGATCACCTTGAGCTTCTCGGTGGCGGCCAGCAGCGCGTGGCTGAACGCCACGGACTCGTGCTGGAACTCGGCGCCGTAGCCGGCGGTGAAACGGATCTGGGTCAGGGCGTACTCGAAACCGGCGGCCTCGGCCAGTTGCGCCAGCTTGCGGTTGTAGTCGATGCCCCAGTGGGTGCGCTGCTCGATCTTGCTGACCACCAGCCCGCCACTGACGTTCGGCACCCAGTAGGCAAATTTCACGGCTTGCTGACTCATTGGCTTGTCCTCGCGACTGAAGTGTTCGAATAACAGTGTCCGGGGAACAGAGCAGCAAACGTGCCAGCCGCGAGACACCAGACACCCGGATCCCTGTAGCCGCTGCCGCAGGCTGCNGCAAAAGCGGCGCCTGCTACGCAGCCGATCGCAGCCTGCGGCAGCGGCTACAGGTAGACCGTCGAACCTCCCATGAACCGGTCGATTTGTTGATGCGCTGTTGGCTGGGCAACAGTTGCCGGCCAGCCACCCCGCCCTCGGCCCACTGATTACGCTCGCCCGCCTCCCGGCACGGACCGTGCAATCCCATCCGCAGAAACCACGCTTTTCACCACCGAGCCAATTTATTGCTGAGAAGGAGCTGTGCCATGACCGAACACCAGGTAATCAACCCATTGTCCATAGGCGTCGACTACGAAGCCCTGGCCGGGCGCTTCCGGCCGATCTTCAAGCGGATCGCCGCCGGCGCGGTTGAGCGCGAGCAATCGCGCAGCCTGCCGTACGAGGCGATCCTGTGGCTCAAGGAGGCCGGCTTTGGCGCGGTGCGGGTGCCGGTGGAATATGGTGGCGGCGGCGCCTCCCTGCCGCAGTTGTTCCAGTTGCTGATCGAACTGGCCGAGGCCGATTCCAACGTGCCGCAAGCCTTGCGCGGGCACTTCGCCTTTGCCGAGGACCGGCTCAACGCCGCCCCGGGGCCGGCGCGGGACCTGTGGTTCAAGCGTTTCGTCGAGGGCGACATCGTCGGCTGCGCCTGGACCGAGATCGGCAGCGTGGCCATCGGCGACGTCATCACCCAGGTCTCGCCGAATGGCGACAAATGGCGGCTCAATGGCGAGAAGTTCTACAGCACCGGGAGCATTTTCTCCGACTGGATCGATGTCTACGCCCGGCGCAGCGACACCGGTGGCGACGTGATCGCCGCAGTGCGCGCCCGCCAGCCGGGAATCGTGCAGAGCGACGACTGGGACGGCTTCGGCCAGCGCACCACCGGCAGCGGCACTTCGCGCTTTATCGATGCCGAAGTGGAGGCCGAGAACCTTATCGACTTCGCCACCCGCTTCAAATACCAGACCGCCTTCTACCAGTTGGTGCTGCTGGCGACGCTGGCGGGCATCGGCCGTGCGGCCCTGCGCGATGTCGCCCACGAAGTGCGCAACCGCAAGCGCATCTACAGCCACGGCAATGCGCCACGGGTCAGCGAGGATGCCCAGGTGCAGCAGGTGGTCGGCGAGATCTCGGCCCTGGTATACGCCGCCGAGGCCAGCGCAGTGCGCGCGGCTGAGCCGGCGCAGCAGGCGTACCTGGCGCGTTTTGCCGGTAATGACCAGGCGGAACGGGCGGCCAATGTCGCGGCGGAAATCCAGTCGGCCACCGCCCAGGTGGTGGTCACCGAACTGATCCAGCGCGCCACCAGCGAACTGTTCAATGCCCTCGGCGCTTCGGATATCCGCCAGGGCAAGGCCCTCGACCGCCACTGGCGCAACGCCCGCACTGTGTCGTCGCACAACCCGGTGATCTACAAGGCGCGCATCGTCGGCGATTGGGCAATCAATGGCAGCGAACCACCCTTCGTCTGGCAAATCGGCAACGGCCCCGAACGCCAATAACAGCCCCGCCGCCCTCAACGTAGGAGCGAGGCTTGCCCGCGATGGCGTCAATGGCCGCGCTGCTGTCCCGAAAGAATTGTGG
>NZ_JBQENK010000022.1:25902-47722 GCF_052044735.1 Pseudomonas sp. 22526 | reverse complement strand
CGCTCCTACAGAATTGGGACGGTCGCGGGCGTGAAAGGTTATGGGTAAGATACCGACCTTTCGCGCAGCTCTTCTGCGCCCCGCCGAAATAAGTCGATCCCATGCCTTTCGAACTCAGCGTAGATTTGACCACCCTCGCCATTCTTGCCCTCGTCGCCTTCATTGCCGGCTTTATCGATGCCATTGCCGGCGGCGGCGGCCTGCTCACCACGCCCGCGCTGCTCACCGCCGGCCTGCCGCCGCACCTGGTGCTGGGCACCAACAAGCTGAGTTCGACCTTTGGCTCGGCCACCGCCAGCTTCACCTTCTACCGGCGCAAGCTGTTCCACCCGCGGCAATGGACCCACGCCATAGTCGGCACCCTGGTGGGCGCGCTGACCGGCGCGGTGGTGGCCCATTACCTGCCGGCCGAATGGCTGAACAAGATGCTGCCGGTGATCGTCTTCGCCTGCGGCGTTTACCTGCTATTCGGTGGCACGCCAAAAGCCCCCCTGGACAGCGAAGCGCCGATCAAGAAAAAGTGGCAATCGACCCAGGGCTTCAGCCTAGGTTTCTACGACGGCGTGGCCGGCCCCGGCACTGGCGCCTTCTGGACCGTCAGCAGCCTGCTGCTCTACCCCATCGACCTGGTCAAGGCCAGTGGCGTGGCGCGCAGCATGAACTTCGTCAGCAACGCCGCGGCACTGTCGATCTTCATCTTCTCGGGCCAGGTGGATTGGGCCATTGGCCTGAGCATGGGCCTGTCGTTGATGGTCGGCGCCTTCTTCGGCGCCCGCACCGCCATCAGCGGCGGCGCGAAATTCATTCGCCCGGTGTTCATCACCGTGGTCCTGGGCCTGACCGTGCGCCTGGCCTGGCAGCACTGGTTCAGCGCCGTCTGAGCCGCTGAAACGACAGCGGGCGAACCCAGTGGATTCGCCCGCGCTATTTTCTTCCAGCTTCCTTCCAGCCGGTGCTCAACCCGGCAATACAGGCTCTGCCAACCCCAGGCGCCGGGCCACATACAGATCGATCAGGTAACGGGCAATCGAGCGCGACGCCGGCAGCGGCGGCAACGCATGCACGTTGAACCACTGCGCATCCTCGATCTCGTCCTCCTGCGGCACTATCTCGCCTCCAGCGTACTCGGCATGAAAACCCAGCATCATCGAATGCGGGAACGGCCAGCACTGGCTGCCGATGTACTGGATATTCTTGACCTCGATCTGCACCTCTTCGCGCACCTCGCGCACCAGGCAGTCCTCGGCCGACTCGCCCGGCTCGGCGAACCCGGCCAGGGTGCTGTAGACCCCGGGGACGAAACGCGGCGACCGCGCCAGCAGCACCTCGTCACCACGGGTGATCAGCACGATCATGCTCGGCGAAATCCGCGGGTAGCTGCGCAGGTCGCAGGGCTCGCAGTACATCGCCCGCTCGCGCACCACCTGGGTCATGGGCTGGCCGCAGTTGCCGCAGAAACGATGCTCGCGAGCCCAGGTGCCGATCTGCGCGGCATAGCCCAGGACCTTGTACAGGGTGTGGTCGCCGTCGAGCATGAACGCCCGCAGGCCTTTCCAGTTGCAGCCCGGCACCTCGGAAACGCTCTTGAGTTCCAGCAGGTACACCGGCTCGCCATCCAGGTGGCCGATGCCGTGCTCGGCAAGGATCGGCAGGTCCTGGCGCTTGAGCCATTCGCGGGGGAACAGCGCGCCGTTGTCGTCGAACAGAAAGCCCTGCGGGCCGTGGGCCACGGCCCAGCCGCCGGGAAGGTCGATATCCAGTACTGCGGTGGTCCAGCGTGAAGTCATGTTCAATCAGTCCAGAAATTCAGGTTTCTGTTTGCTCATATGGGCGGCCATGGCCACGCGCAGGTCGGTGGATTGCAGCATGGCGGCGTTCCAGGTAGCGATGTATTCCAGGCCGTCGTCGATGCGATGGTCGCGCATGTAGCTGATCATTTCCTTGGTGCCGCTGACGGCGATCGGCGACTTGCTGGCGATTTCCCGGGCAATGCCCATCACGCCGTCGAGCAGGCTTTCGCTGTCGGCGTAGGTGCGATTGACCAGGCCGATGCTGCGCGCTTCCTCGGCGCCGAAGGTGCGTCCAGTGTAAGCCAGTTCGCGCAGCATGCCGTCACCGATGATACGCGGCAAACGTTGCAAAGTGCCGACATCGGCGGCCATGCCGATATCGATTTCCTTGATCGAGAATTGCGCGTCCGCGGCGGCGTAGCGCATGTCGCAGGCGGCGATCAGGTCGATGGCGCCGCCCAGACAGTAACCCTGGATCGCCGCCAGCACCGGCTTGCGGCAGTTGTCGACGGCATTGAAGGACGCCTGCAGCTGCAGGATCTTGCGCCGCAGCAGGCGCGCGTTGCGCCCGACGTCCTTGCCCAGTTCGTTGGCCACGCCGGCCAGCATCATCAGGTCGATGCCGGAGGAAAAGTGCTTGCCGGCACCACTGAGCACCACCACGCGGACCGCGTCGGTGTCGTCGATCCAGCGGAAGATCTCGATGATCTCGCTCCAGAACGCGGCGTTCATCGAGTTGATCTTTTCCGGACGGTTGATCTGCACATGGGCGATGTTGTCAGCAAGTTCGACGCGAAAGGCTTGATATTCGGACATGGCAGCATTCCTTACCGGGCAAAAAAATGAGGCCCGAACTATAGCAAGGGCCCGTGCCGCGCAGTAAGGCAGCGCATCGGCCAAAACCGGGACTGGCAGGCAACACAGCGGCCCCTTGTAGGAGCGAGCTTGCTCGCGATAGAGCGCGTAGCGCTCGCCTTGAAAATCACCCGTTCTATCCATGAGTACGCGCAGGTTGGGAATTGAGCGCTTTGCGCTCATCGCGAGCAAGCTCGCTCCTACAGGAAGATTGCGGGCTGGGGGATTGCGGGATCACGGGATTTTGTGGGCCCAGAACGCCGCGGTTTCGTAAGGCACGCTGACCACGCATTTGTCCCGCAGCTCCGGCTCCGCGGCGATCAAGTCGGCGATCTGCCAGTCGACCTGCGCCCGCTCTGCATCCGGCAAGGCGGCAATGAAACTGGTGGAGCGCACCCGGTCGAAAATCACGTTCTCCGGCGCGCCGCTGTGGCTGTTGCTGAAGTGTTGTTCCTGCAAGGGCGTGAACCGCGGGTGGGGAAAGGCCTGGCGCCAGGCCCCGGTGTAATAGCGCGGCGTGTCGCCTTGCAGGGCGTTGACGATCCGGTCCAGGCGCTGCACCCAGGGCACCCGCGCATCGCGCAGGTTCCACACCAGGCCCAGGCGGCCGCCCGGCTTGAGCACCCGGGCGATTTCGCTCAACGCCTCATGGCTGGCGAACCAGTGAAAGGCCTGGGCGCAGAGCACGGCGTCCACCGACTCATCGGCCAGCGGAATAGCGGTGGCGGTGCCGCTCAGGGCTTCGGCCCGGGGCTGGCTGGCGGCGAGCTTGGCGAGCATTTGCGCCACCGGCTCCACGGCAATCACCCGCGCCCCGGTGGCCAACAGGCGCCCGGTGAACTTGCCGGTGCCGGCGCCGAGATCGACCACCACCTGGCCCGCCTGCAAGCCCAGGCGGGTGCGCAGCCACTGGTCCAGCGCCGGCGGGTAGTCCGGGCGGCCACGCACGTAGGTGTCGGCCGCACCCTTGTAGCCGTCGGCGGCAGCGTGATGGATCGAAGGTTGCGGGTCTTTCATCGGTCGCCTCCAGGTCATTGGCCAATGCTGCCCAGCATAGCCCCGCCGAGGCGACTGACGGCATGAAAAATCTGTCAGTTTGGGCTGCGCGGCCAGGGCGACGGACCTTTAATGGGGGGACCGCTATCCGAATGGAGACTGCGCGATGAACATCCGTCCCCTCGCCTTCGGCGCCCCGCTGCTGCTCGCTGGCGGCCTGCTGACAACCTTGCTGGCGGCCGCCGCCAACTGCCCGGACGGCCAGGTCTGGGACAGCAAGAACCAGCGCTGCGTCAGCCAGCGCACCACCCGGCTGCCGGACGCCGAGCGCGCCGGCTACGCCGATGGCCTGGCCCAACAGGGACGCTACGAAGAGCTCATTGCCGCTGGCCGCAAGACCTGACGTCAGGTGGTGCCCATGCCCTGACCGGCGGAGCGGTGCCCTGGACGGGGCGCGCTATGCTCTCGGAGAATGGACTGATCGTTCAACCTCAGGGAGCTTGCACATGCCTACGACCAAAACCTCCAGCAGCCGTCGCTCACGCAAGGCGCTGCTGGTCATCGACGTACAGAACGACTTCATCCCCGGCGGCGCGCTGGCGGTGCCGGAGGGCGACCAGATCGTGCCCTTGATCAATCGCCTGGGCGGCCACTTCAAGCAGGTGGTGATCGCCCAGGACTGGCACCCGGCCGGGCATATTTCGTTCGCCTCCAGCCACGAAGGCCACGCGCCGAACGACATCATCCAGCTGCCCTATGGCCCGCAGGTGCTGTGGCCGGACCATTGCGTGCAGGCCAGCCGTGGCGCCGAACTGCACCCGAAACTCAACCTGCCCCACGCCCAGCTGATCCTGCGCAAGGGCTGCAATCCGGATATCGACAGTTATTCGGCCTTCGTCGAGGCGGACCGCACCACCACGACCGGCCTGGCCGGCTACCTGAGCCAGCGCGGCATCGATACGGTGTACCTGGTGGGGCTGGCCCTGGACTACTGCGTGGCCTGGTCGGCGCTGGATGCGCGGGCAGCGGGCTTCAATACCTTCGTGATAGTCGACGCCTGCCGGGCCATCAATATGGACGGCTCGCTGGACAAGGCCACCCGGCAGATGCGCGCGGCGGGCGTGAACCTGATCAAGGCCAGCGAGCTGCAGCCGACCGCGCTGTGCTGATTCAACACCTTCTATAAAGGCACTTGCCGAGCACTCCCAGATAGTCGCGGGAATGCCCGGCATGGCTCAGGCCGGCGTCGGCAGCCACAGGCGGAAACGTGCGCCGCCCAGCGGCGAGGCCTCGACGGTCAGGGTCCCGCCCTGGGCTTCCAGGGCCCGACGACTGATCGCCAGGCCGAGGCCGAAGCCGCCGGTGGCGCGATCGCGGCTGCGGTCCAGGCGGTAGAACGGCTCGAACACCCGCTCGCGCTCGTCGTCGGGAATGCCGATGCCATCGTCGTCGACCCAGATTTCACAGCCGCTGTCGCTGACATGCACCCCGACCTGGATGCGCTTTTCGCAATAACGCGTGGCGTTGCGCAGCAGGTTCTGGATCGCCCGGGCGGTCAGCCGCGGGTCGAGGGTGAAACGCTCCAGGCTGCCGTGCAGCAACACATCGATGACGATGTCCGGGGATTCCAGCTCGTCGTCGACGCTGCCAAGGATGCTGTCGATGAACTCGTCCAGCGACACCTCGACCTGCTCCGGCAACTGCGCCGGGATCTGCAACCGGCTGTAGGACAGCAGTTCGAGCACCAGCTCGTCCAGCTCGCGAATGTGCGCCACCAGCCCTTGCAGGCGTTCGCGGCTGGTGGCCGGCAGGTCGTCGGAGAGCGCCAGGGCCAGGCCGAAGTCGAGCCGGGTCAAGGGCGTGCGCAGCTCGTGGGACACCGCGTTGAGCAGGTCGCGTTGCTGGTTCAGCAGGTTTTCGATGTCGCCGGCCATGGTGTCGAAGACATTGGCCAGGCTGCCGATGTTGGAACTGGAGGGGATCTGCGTGCGCTCGCTCAAATGGCCCTTGCCGAAGCGCTCGGCGGCGTGTTTCAGGCGCTCCAGGTCGCGCCAGTGCGGCCGCAGCCAGAGCAGCAGGCAGGCGAGCATGGTCGCGCCGATCAGCACGTTGATGCTCCAGTACAGCAGGCTGACGTCGATCGGGTCCGGCGGCACCACCATCTGCACCGCCATCTGCTCGTTCAGCGGCGCCACCGCGAGGGTGCGCCAGCCCCAGTCGCCGACCCGCACCACGTTCTCGCCGCGCTGCAGGCGTTCGCGCTCGTACAGGGTGAATTCGTCATCGTCGTTGCGCGTCAGCACTATGTGCAGCGGCTGGAACTCCTGGTCCATCTCCGCGGCCAGGGCCGGCCACTGCTGCGCGGGCACGCTGTGAAACTGTTTGACGATCAGGGTTTGCAGGCCGCGGGAGTAATCCAGGTTGTAGGTCAGGAACCGCTCGTGGAAGGCCCTCACCACCAGCTCGGGGGCCAGGTAGATCGCCGCGCTGTAGGAGACGATGGTCACCAGGTACAGGCGGATCAGGATTTTCAGCATCGATTCAGCATTCCCATTCGGAACGGCTGAACAGGTAGCCCTTGCCCCACACGGTCTTGATCTTGCGCGCCTCGCCGGCGTGGTCGTCGAACTTGCGCCGCAGCTTGGAGATCGCCACATCCACCGAGCGGTCGGTGCCGTTGAACTCGATGCCCCGCAGGCGTTGCAGGATCTGGTCGCGGCTCAGCACCTCACCGGCATGCCGGGCCAGCACCACCAGCAGGTTGTATTCGCCGCTGGACAGCTCCACCAGTTGGTCGCGCCAGCTCACGGTGCGCTCCGACAGGTCGATGCACAGGTTGCCCATGAGGATCCGGTCGCTGGCGGTCTGCGGCTCGCCGAGGCTGCTGCGGCGCAACAGGGTGCGCACCCGCGCCAACAGCACGCGCGGCTCGCAAGGCTTTGTCACATAATCGTCGGCGCCCATTTCCAGACCCAGCACCTGATCATGGCTATCATCACGGGCGGTCAGCATCAGGATCGGCAGCGACGCCGAGTCGGCCCGCAGCAGGCGGCAGACCTGCAGGCCGTCCAGGCCGGGCAGCATCAGGTCAAGAATCACCAGGTCCGGCGGATTGACCCGCGCCCGTTCACGCACCTGGTCGCCGCGGCTGATGACATTGACCTGATAGCCGTTGCGCTCCAGGTAACTGGCGATCAGTTCGGAAAGCGCGGGGTCGTCTTCGACCAGAAGGATGTTGGGCATGGGGAGTCCAGGAAATGCAGTGGTGACCGATGATTCTTTCATCGCGAGCAAGCTCGCTCCTACAGAGGAGCAACCTGCAAAACTGTAGGAGCGAGCTTGCTCGCGATCGAGCGCAACGCGCTCATCAGACAGCGGTGACTAAGTTAAGGTCGTAAAGGATATACAACCTCGCGCGAACCCGAGCATTCACTTCACACTTTTTCACACAGCACCTACATAGCTTCACAGCGGTTCTTGCAGCATGCCCTTAGCATGCCGCAGTCATCATTGGGGTATCAGCATGTCGAAAAACCTGTTTGCGCCGTTCTGCCTGTTGTTGCTGGCAGCTGCGCTGAGCGCTTGTGACAAGGCCTCCACCGCCGAAGAACAGGCGCCATTGGCCAAGGTCCGCGTCGAAACCATCGAGACTCGCCCGCTGTCGATCAGCAGCGAACTGAGCGGGCGCATCGCCGCGCCGCGCGTCGCCGAGGTTCGCGCACGGGTGGCCGGGGTGGTGCTGCAACGGACCTTCCGCGAAGGCACCGACGTCAAACAGGGCGATGTGCTGTTCCGTATTGATCCGGCGCCGTTCAAGGCCGACCTCGACAGCGCCCTGGCCAGCCTGCGCAAGGCCGAGGCCAACGCCTTCCAGGCCCGCTTGGAGGAACAGCGCTACGCCCAGTTGATCGACGACAAGGCCATCAGCGCCCAGGCATACGACAACGCCCGGGCCAACGCGCGCCAGACCGCCGCCGAGGTAGCGGCCAACCAGGCCGCCGTGCAGCGCGCCCGGCTGAACCTGGGCTACGCCACCGTCACCGCGCCGATTTCCGGGCGCGTCGGCCGCGCCCTGGTCACCGAGGGCGCGCTGGTGGGCCAGAACGAAACCACGCCGCTGGCGCTGATCCAGCAACTGGACCCGATCCACGCCGACCTGACCCAGTCGACCCGCGAGCTCAACGACCTGCGCCGGGCCTTCCGCGCCGGCCAGTTGCAGCAGGTCGGCCAGGACCAGGCCAAGGCCACGCTGATCCAGGACGACGGCAGCCTCTACCCGCTGCCGGGCAAGCTGCTGTTCGCCGACCTCAGCGTCGACCCGAGCACCGGCCAGATCATCCTGCGCAGCGAGTTCCCCAACCCGGACCTCGACCTGCTGCCCGGCAGCTTCATTCGCGTGCGCCTGGAGCAGGCGGTGAACCGCCAGGGCATCAGCGTGCCGCAGCGCGCCATCCAGCGCGACAGCGCCGGCATCGCCCAGGTGCTGCTGGTGGATGCCGAGCAGCGGGTGGTGCAGCGCCCGGTGCAACTGGGCGCCGCGCAACAGGACCGCTGGATCGTCAGCGAAGGCCTCCAGGCCGGCGACCGTATCGTCGTCGAGGGCCTGCAGCACGCCCGTCCGGGCGAAAAGGTGCAGATCGACGACAGCCCTCTTCCCCTTGCCCAGACCACTGGACACTAGGTAGGAACCCTCATGCCGCAATTCTTTATCGACCGTCCGGTGTTCGCCTGGGTGGTCGCCCTGTTTATCCTGCTGGCCGGCGCCCTCTCCATCCCGCAGTTGCCGGTGGCGCAGTACCCCGACGTCGCCCCGCCGAGCATCGAGATCTACGCCGTGTACCCGGGCGCCTCGGCGCAGACCGTGGACGAAAGCGTGGTCAGCCTGATCGAGGAAGAGCTCAACGGCGCCGACCACCTGCTGTACTTCTCGTCCCAGAGCAGCCTGGGCAGCGCCACCATCACCGCCACCTTCCAGCCGGGCACCAACCCGGAAATGGCCCAGGTCGACGTGCAGAACCGCCTCAAGGTGGTGGAGCCGCGCCTGCCGCAAGCGGTGACCCAGCAAGGCCTGCAGGTGGAAAAGGTCTCGGCCGGCTTCCTGCTGCTGATCACCCTCACCTCCAACGACGGCCAGCTCGACGACGTGGCGCTCAGCGACTACCTGGCGCGCAACGTGATGAACGAGATCCGCCGCCTGGACGGGGTCGGCAAGGCCCAGCTGTACGGCGCCGAGCGGGCCATGCGGGTGTGGATCGATCCGCAGAAGCTGATCGGTTTCAACCTGACCCCGGCCGACGTCAACGCGGCGATCGTCGCGCAGAACGCCCAGGTCTCGGCCGGCAGCATCGGCGACCTGCCGGGCAGCTCGACCCAGGAAATCACCGCCACGGTGCTGGTCAAGGGCCAGCTGTCGACCCCGGAAGAGTTCGCCGACATTGTCCTGCGGGCCAACCCGGACGGCTCCACCGTGCGCGTCGGCGACGTCGCCCGGGTGGAAGTCGGCAGCCAGGAATACCAGTTCTCCACCCGCCTCAACGGCAAGCCTTCCACCGCGGTCGGCGTGCAGCTGTCGCCGGGGGCCAACGCCCTGAACACCGCGACCCTGATCCGGGCGAAGATGGACGAGCTGGCGCGCTACTTCCCGGCCGGCGTGGAATACAAGATCCCCTACGACACCTCGCCCTTCGTCAAGGTCTCGATCACCAAGGTGGTCTACACCCTGGGCGAAGCCATGCTGCTGGTGTTCGCGGTGATGTTCCTGTTCCTGCAGAACATTCGCTACACCCTGATCCCGACCCTGGTGGTGCCGGTGGCGCTGATGGGCACCTTCGCCACCATGCTCGCGCTGGGCTTCTCGATCAACGTGCTGACCATGTTCGGCATGGTCCTGGCCATCGGCATCTTGGTGGACGATGCCATTGTGGTGGTGGAGAACGTCGAGCGGATCATGGCCAGCGAGGGCCTGTCGCCCCGGGACGCGACGCGCAAGGCGATGCAGCAGATCACCGGCGCCATCGTCGGCATCACCCTGGTGCTGGTGGCGGTGTTCCTGCCGATGGCCTTCATGCCGGGTTCGGTGGGCGTCATCTACCAGCAGTTCTCGCTGTCGATGGCCACCTCGATCCTGTTCTCGGCCTTCCTCGCCCTGACCCTGACCCCGGCCCTGTGCGCCACCCTGCTCAAGCCGATCGCCAAGGGCGAGCACCATGAAAAGAGCGGCTTCTTCGGCTGGTTCAACCGGCGCTTCGAAAACCTCAGCGACGGCTACCAGCGCTGGGTCGCCTATGCGCTGAAACGCTGCGGACGCTACCTGCTGGTGTACGGCGTGCTGCTGGTGGGCCTGGGGCTGCTGTTCAGCCGCCTGCCCTCTTCGTTCCTGCCGGTGGAAGACCAGGGCTACACCATCACCGACATCCAGCTGCCACCGGGGGCGAGCAAGAACCGCACGATCCAGGTGGTGGAGCAGATCGAGGTGCACAACGCCAGCGAGCCCGGGGTCGGCGACAGCACGGTGATTCTCGGCTTCAGCTTCTCCGGCAGTGGGCAGAACGCCGCGCTGACCTTCACCACCCTCAAGGACTGGTCGCAGCGCGGCGGCGACGATTCGGCGCAATCCATCGCCGACCGGGCCAATGCCGCCTTCAGTGAAATCAAGGACGCGGTGTCCTACGCCGTGCTGCCACCGCCGGTGGACGGCCTGGGCACCTCCAGCGGCTTCGAGTTCCGTCTGCAGGACCGCGGCGGCCTCGGCCATGCCGCGCTGATGCAGGCCCGCACCGAGCTGCTGGCCGCCGCGGAAAAGAGCCCGATCCTGGTCAACGTGCGCGAAAGCGCCCTGGCCGAGGCGCCGCAGGTGCACCTGGAAGTCGACCGCAAGCAGGCCAATGCCCTGGGCGTGTCCTTTGCCGACATCGGCAATGTGCTGTCCACCGCGGTCGGTTCCAGCTACATCAACGACTTCCCCAACCAGGGGCGGATGCAGCGGGTGGTGGTCCAGGCCGAGGGCGACCGGCGCAGCCAGGTGGAAGACCTGCTGAAGATCCATGTGCGCAACAACCTCGGCAAGATGGTGCCGCTGTCGGCCTTCGCCCAGGCGCGCTGGACCCAGGGCCCGACCCAGCTGACCCGCTACAACGGCTACCCGGCCGTGAGCATTTCCGGCGAGCCGAGCGCGGGCCACAGCACCGGCGAGGCCATGGCGGAAATCGAGCGCCTGGTCAGCCAGCTGCCGGCCGGCCTGGGCCAGGAATGGACCGGCCTGTCGCTGCAGGAACGCCTGTCCGGCAGTCAGGCGCCGCTGCTCCTGGGGTTGTCGCTGCTGATCGTGTTCCTGTGCCTGGCGGCGCTGTACGAGAGCTGGTCGATTCCGACCTCGGTGCTGCTGGTGGTGCCCCTGGGCGTGCTCGGCGCGGTGCTGGCGGTGACCCTGCGCGGCATGCCCAACGACGTGTTCTTCAAGGTCGGGCTGATCACCATCATCGGCCTGTCGGCGAAAAACGCGATCCTGATCATCGAGTTCGCCAAGAGCCTGTACGACGAAGGCCACGACCTGGTGGACGCCACCGTGCAGGCCGCGCGCCTGCGCCTGCGGCCGATCGTCATGACTTCCCTGGCGTTCATCCTCGGCGTGGTGCCCCTGGCCATCGCCAGCGGCGCCAGCTCGGCCAGCCAGCAGGCCATCGGCACCGGGGTGATCGGCGGCATGATCACCGCGACCCTGGCAGTGGTGTTCGTGCCGGTGTTCTTCGTGGTGGTGATGCGGCTGGTCAGGCGCCGCCAGCACAAGGAAGGAATGAACACCGTTTTGTAGGAGCGAAGCTTGCTCGCGATAGCCGCGTAGCGGCGATGCATCCGTCACATCGCNCGAGCAAGCTTCGCTCCTACAGAAGACCTATGTAGCCACGGGGGCTCCCTCCTCTGCGGCCACAGGGCCGGCATGCTAAGGTTTGCGCAAATCCGCCACAGCGAGCCGTCATGTCGCTTCTTGTACGTACCCACCCTCGCCTGACCCTCGGCGCCCTGATCGGCCTGGCGGTGGGCATCCTGGCACCGGCCGACCTGCTGATCAGCAAGATTCTCATCGGCTGGAACGCCGGGGTCTGGAGCTACCTGGCGCTGATGTGCTGGCTCACCGCGCGCTCCAAGGCCGACGATGTGAAACGCATCGCCGAGGTCGAGGACGAAAACGCTGGGCTGGTGTTGTTCATGGTCTGCATCGCGGCCATCGCCAGCCTCGCCGCCATCACCGTCTCGCTGGCCGGCAGCAAGGACCTGGAAACCGGCCGGCGCCTGCTGCACTACGCTTTCACCGGCCTGACGGTACTGGGTTCCTGGCTGCTGATCGGGGTGATCTTCAGCGTGCACTACGCCCGCCTCTACTACACCTGGGGCGGCAAGGAACCGGCCCTGCGTTTCGCCGAAGGCCTGACCACCCCCAATTACTGGGACTTCCTGTACTTCTCCTTCACCATCGGCGTGGCGGTGCAGACCTCCGACGTCGGTGTCGCCACCCGTGAACTGCGCAAGATCGTCCTGGCCCAGTCGCTGATCGGTTTCCTGTTCAACACCGCGATCCTCGGGTTTTCCATCAACATCGCCGCCGGGCTGTTCGGTTGATGCCGCACAAATGTTCTAGATCTGCCCCGGCCGGCGGGCGTTAACTGGCGTTCCCGCCCTTGTCACGGATATTCCATGAACGCGCACAACTGGATCGACCTGGCCCAGGATGCCGACACCGGCATCGAAACCCTGCGCGCCCATTTCACCGGGCATGCCTACGATCCCCACTGGCATGACCGCTACCTGGTGGGCGTGACCGAAGAAGGCGTGCAGCAATTCCACTGCCGGCGCGAGCGCTTTCACAGCACCCCGGGCAAGGTGTTTTTGCTCGAACCCGGGGAAATCCACGACGGCGATGCCCCCACTGAGGGCGGCTTCACCTACCGCACGCTGTACCTCGACCCGCAGTGGCTGGAGCCTGAACTGAGCGCGCTGTTCGAAGAGGCGCCGGCCGACAGCCAGCTGGGTTTCGGCAGCATCCTGGCCAGCGACCAGCGCCTGGCCCAGGCCACCAGCAATGCCTTCCACAGCCTGCACCACGGCGAGCTGCGCATCGTCCGCCAGAGCGCCATGGACCAGTTGCTCGACCAGCTCACCGGCCACCTGCACTGGCGCAAGCGCTACCGCGAAGATCCACGCCTGCCCCTGGTGGCCCGCAAGGCCCGCGACTACCTGCATGCCCATGCCCAGCAGGACATCAGCCTGGACGAGCTGGGCGCGGTCTGCGGCGTCGACCGCTTCCGCCTGACCCGTGCCTTCAAGGCCGCCTATGGCCTGCCGCCCCATGCCTATCTGGTGCAATTGCGCCTGGCCAAGGCCCGGCGCCTGCTGGCCCGCGGCGAACAGCCGGCCGAGGTGGCCATGGCCCTGGGGTTTGCCGACCAGAGCCATATGGGCCGCTGGTTCGTCCGCGCCTACGGCCTGACCCCGGCGGCCTATCGCAAGCGCTGCTCAAACCTTCCAGACGCCTGAACCGGCACCGGCGAAGATCGCTTCCCTCGATCTTCACCGGAGCCTGCCCGCCATGTTGTCTTCCCTGCCCAGCCTGCTGCCCTTCCTGCTGTTTGCCTTCGTCGCCTCCATCACCCCGGGGCCGACCAATATCCTGGTGCTGAGCAACAGCGCCCGCTACGGTTTCAAGGCCGCGCTGCCGATCGTGCTCGGCGCCTGCGTGGCCGCCGCCGGCATCGTCATGCTGGTGGGCAGCGGCCTCGGCCGCACGCTGATGGAGGTGCCCGGGCTGCCGAGCGCCATGCGCTGGGCCGGGGTGATCTGGCTGAGCTACCTGGCCTGGCAGATCTTCCGCGCCCCGGCGCCATTCCTCGATCCACAAGCGGACACCAGCCACAGGCGCCTGGGCCTGCTCGGCGCCGCCAGCCTGCAACTGGTCAACCCGAAAACCTGGATGATGGCCCTGGCCGTGGTCAGCGTGTTCGCCGGCAACGGCAGCGAACGCCAGGGCCAGGTGCTGTACCTGTCGCTGGTGTTTTTCCTGGTGTCCCTGCCTTGCCTGGGCACCTGGGCGCTGCTCGGCGCCGGCTCCGCCAGGCTGCTGCGTTCGCCGCGGGCCATGCAGCGTTTCAACCAGGGCATGGCGCTGTTGCTGCTGGCCTCGGCCTGGGCGAGCCTGTGGGCCTGAACTGAGTCGCCCCAGTGCAAGAGGCGGTCGCCTCAGGGCGCTTTCATAGCGGCCAGGGTTACCTAAAGTGGTGCAGGGGTCTGTACGAAAAGTCGGCGAGCGATGGCCAGGCAAGGCAAAAACAGGCGAGGAAGCGGAGTTTAGGGGCCTAAATGAGCATTCCGAGCCTGTTTTTAACGCAGCATGGCCGAGCGCAGCCACTTTTCGTACAGACCCCCACGGCGCAACAAGACGCCGCCCCTGACAATAACGACCTGCCGGACGAGACCCTGTGATGAAAACCCTGTTCAAGCCTTGTCTCCCACTTCTCTGTGGCGCCCTGCTGCTCAGCGCCAATGCCTGGGCCAGCGAGCCCGCTTCCTGCAAGACCGTGCGCATGGGCGTGGTCAACTGGACCGATGTCATCGCCACCAGTGGCATGGCCGACGTGCTGCTGACCGGCCTGGGCTACGACAGCAAGCAGACCAGCGCCGTGCAGCAGATCATCTTCGCCGGCATCCGCGACAAGCGCCTGGACATCTTCCTCGGCTACTGGAAACCGGCGATGGACAAGAACATCGCGCCGTTCCTTGAGGCCGGGCAGGTCAAGGTCCTGGATCAACCGAGCCTGGCCGACGCCCAGGCCACCCTCGCCGTGCCCGACTATGTCGCCGCCGCGGGGCTGAAGACCTTTGCCGACATCGCCCGCTTCAAGGAGCAACTGGGCGGCAAGATCTATGGCATCGAGCCCGGCAGCGGCGCCAACACCACCATCAAGACCATGATCGACACTGACCGTTTCGGCCTCAAGGGCTTCAAGCTGGTGGAGTCCGGCGAGGCCGGCATGCTGGCGGCGGTGCAACGGGCGATCAACCGCAAGGAGTTCGTGGTCTTCGTCGGCTGGACCCCGCACCCGATGAACATCAATATGCGGATCGCCTACCTGACTGGCAGCGAAGACGTCTACGGGCCCAACGAAGGCGCGGCCAGCGTATCCACCGTCACCGCGCCGGACTACGCCGAGCGCTGCCCCAACGTCCAGCGCCTGCTGCAAAACCTGACCTTCACCGCGGCCCAGGAAAGCCAGCTGATGGTGCCGATCATGGAGCGCAAGACGCCCCAGGACGTGGCGCGGCAATGGCTGCGCGAGCACCCCGAAGACCTGCAACGCTGGCTGGCCGGGGTCAGCAGCTTCGACGGCAAGGATGGCGTGGCCGCCGTGCAGGCCAGCTTGAAATAGCCATATCGCAAGCCAGCCTCGCCACTGTAGGAGCGAGGCTTGCCCGCGATAGCGCCCTCCCCGACAACGGATATCCCCCGCCCATGCGCCACTACCCGCTCTCCCCCCAACTCGCCGCCTTCGTCGCCAAGACGGAGAGTTTCACCAGCCCCGACAGCAGCTTCAAGGGCTGGCGCGACAGCTACAACCGCATGTGCCGCGCATTCACTCCGCCCCATCCCGACGGCCTGCAAGTCAGCGACCTACAACTGGCCGGGGTCCCGGTGCGCGCCTATTGCCCCGCCAGCTCGATGCCCGTAGACGGCTGGCCCTGCCTGCTGTACCTGCACGGAGGCGGCTGGGTGGTGGGCGACCTGGATTCCCACGACTTCATCACCGCCTACCTGGCGGCGCAGTTGCAGGTGCTGGTGATTGCCGTGGATTACCACCTGGCGCCCGAACACCCGTTCCCCGCCGCCTTCGACGATTGCCTGGCGGTCTGGCGCGCCTTGCAGGCCGGCGCCAGCCCCTTTGCCCTGGATCCCCGACAGCAGCTGGTGATCGGCGACAGCGCCGGCGGCAACCTCGCCGCGGCCCTGTGCCTGGCCCTGCGCGATGCCGGCGAGCCCTTGCCCGCCGCCCAGGTGCTGCTGTACCCCGGCCTCGGTGGCGCCGCCGACCTGCCCTCGCGCAGCCAGTGCGCCGACGCGCCCCTGCTCGGCAGCAACGACCTGGACGCCTACCAGGCCCTGTACCTGCCCGGCCCGCCCCAGCGCTCGCCCTACGCCCGGCCCTTGCTGGCCACCGACTTCAGCGACCTACCTGCGGCCTTTATCGCCCTGGCGCAGTTCGACCCGCTGCGCGACGACGGCGAGCTGTATCACCAGCGGCTGCTGGCCGCCGGCGGCCACAGCCAGCTGTACCCGGGCCTCGGCCTGGTGCATGGCTGTCTGCGGGCCCGGGGCCTGGCGCCGGAGGTGGATGCGCTGTATGGCGCCTTGCTCGATTACCTGCGTGCGAGCCTGGAATAGCCGTTATTCAGCAAGACCGCGTGGCCCTTATCGNGCATGACTTCCCCCCGTAGGAGCGAGGCTTGCCCGCGATCACCTGCAACGCAGGTGCCAGACGCCTCCTCTGCCAAAGAAGACCGCCAGCGATCGGCCCCATGACATTTTTTTCATCCCACTGACGCTGATCGCGCTTGACGGCGAAAGCGCTTTGCTGTTTCCTGAAACCGGTTTCAGCGATGCGGCAGAACGTCGCACCTGAAACCGGATACGCCCATAACAAGAACGCCAATGACAGGTCGCCGCCCGTGAACAGTTTTTCCGCCGCCCAGCGCAGCCGCGTCACCATGCTCGATGTCGCCGAACGTGCCGGGGTCTCCAAGGCCAGCGTGTCGCGCTTTATCGGCGAAGACCGCGCCCTGCTCTCCGATGCCATCGCCCAGCGCATCGAACAGGCGATAGCCGAACTGGGCTACCGCCCGAACCAGATGGCCCGCGGCCTGAAACGCGGGCGCACGCGCCTGATCGGCATGCTGGTGGCCGATATCCGCAACCCCTATTCGATTGCCGTGATGCATGGCGTGGAAACCGCCTGCCGCCAGCACGGCTACAGCCTAGTGGTGTGCAACACCGACCGCGACGACGAGCAGGAGCGCCAGCACTTGGCCAACCTGCGCTCGTACAACATCGAAGGCCTGATCGTGAACACCCTCGGCCATCATCTGGACGAACTGCGCGAACTGCATCGGGAAATGCCCATGGTCCTGGTGGACCGCAAGGTCGAGCAGTTGCACAGCGACCTGGTCGGCCTGGACAACCCGCAAGCCGTGCGCAGCGCCATCGAACACCTGCAAGAGCGCGGCTATCGCGACCTGCTGCTGGTCAGCGAACCCTATGACGGCACCAGCTCGCGGCTCGAACGCAGCAACAGTTTCAAGGCGCAGATCGAGCAGCGCCCGACCTTGCAAGGCGCGGTGGTGGAAACCGGCGCCACGCTACACCGGCAGCTGCAACAGTTCCTTGCCGCCCCCGGCCCCGGGCCGAAAGCCCTGTTCTGCGCCAACGGCGTCGCCGCCCTGGCCGCGACCCGAGCCTTGCGCGAGCTGGGCTGCCCACTGTTCGACGAAATCGGCCTGATCGCCCTCGACGACCTCGACTGGTATCCGCTGGTGGGCAGCGGCATCACCGCCCTCGCCCAGCCTACCGAGCGCATCGGCGCCAGCGCCTTCGAGTGCCTGCTCAAGCGCTTGCGCGGCGATGTCGAGCCGCTGCGGGTGCTGGACTTCCCGGCCGAGCTGATCGTCCGCGGCTCCACCCGGCAACGAGGGGCCCTGTAACCACTGATCGAGTCGGGAATCGCGGTGCCGGTGTAGCCGCTGCCGAGCCAGCGAGGCTGCGATCGGCAACGCAGTTGCCGCAAAACCTGACACCTCGCAGGAACGGGGGAAACACGGTGCCTGCCTGGCGAGTCCTTCGGCCTCGATCGCAGCCTCGCTGCGCTCGGCAGCGGCTACAAGGGATCGCGCAGGCATGAAGATAGGGAAACGAGCTTCTTTTTGGGGGCTTTTTTTTGAGAAGAAATGAAACCGGTTTCAGAGGCCATGACCATGAATAAATCGCCTGTCTCCATCAGCCTTTCCAGCTACGGCGCCGAGCGCGTCCGTGAGCAGGGCCAGGGCAGTTTCATCGAAGTGCTGGCCGCCGCTGGCGCGTCGCGCATCGAGTGGCGCGAAGAGCTGCTGACCGTCGAAGACCCGTCCCAGCTGGCCCAGGCCACCCGCGAGCGACAACTGGAAAGCGTGTTTTCTTCGCCGCTGGAACTCTGGGTGGCCGGGCGTTCCCGGGCCAACCCGCTGCTGGAGCAGGCGCTGCAACGGGCCGAAGCCTTCGGCGCGAAAAGCCTCAAGGTGTCCCTGGGGTATTTCACCGAGCACAACGACCTGCCCCAGCTGGCCCTGCTGCTGGCGCAGTCCCCGGTGCAACTGCTGGTGGAAAACGACCAGACCCTGCACGGCGGGCGCATCGAACCCTTCCAGCGCTTCTTCGCCGAGGTCGAGCGCCACCGCCTGCCGGTGCAGATGACCTTCGACATCGGCAACTGGCAATGGCAGGACCAGTCCGCCTCCACCGCCGCGCGCCTGCTCGGCCGCTATGTCGGCTACGTGCACTGCAAGGCCGTGGCCCGGCGCGCCGACGGCAAGCTGGTGGCGATACCGCCGGGCATGGCCGACCTGCATCTGTGGGAACAATTGCTGCGACACATGACTCAAGGGGTTACCCGGGCCGTGGAATACCCGCTGCAAGGCGAAGACCTGGTGCAGCTGACCCGCGAACATGTCGCCACCCTCGCCCGCCTTGGCCAGTCCCGCCTGGAGCACGCCCATGTCTGAGCTCGATATCCTGTCGTTCGGTGAAACCATGGCGATGTTCGTCGCCGAACAGAGCGGCGACCTGGCCCAGGTCGGCCACTTCCACAAACGCATCGCCGGCGCCGACAGCAACGTGGCCATCGGCCTGTCGCGCCTGGGCTTCAAGGTCGGCTGGCTGAGCCGGGTCGGCGCCGACTCCCTGGGGCGCTTCGTCGTCGACAGCCTGCAGGCCGAAGGCGTGGACTGCCGCTTCGTCGCCACCGACCCGCGCTATCCCACCGGTTTCCAGCTCAAGTCCCTGGAAGAGCACGGCGACGATCCGCGGGTGGAGTACTTCCGCCGCGGTTCGGCGGCCAGCCACCTGAGCGTCGCCGACATCGCCCCCGAGCTGCTGCGCGCCCGTCACCTGCACGCCACCGGCATTCCCCCGGCGCTGTCGACCTCGGCCCGGGACCTGTCCCACAGCCTGATGAGCAAGATGCGCGCGGCCGGCCGCAGTGTGTCCTTCGACCCGAACCTGCGGCCCAGCCTGTGGGGCAGCGAAAAGCTGATGATCCACGAGATCAACCGCCTGGCCGTGCTCGCCCATTGGGTGCTGCCGGGCCTGAGCGAAGGCCGCCTGCTGACCGGTTATGAAGACCCGGCCGACATCGCCGCGTTTTACCTGGACCAGGGCGTCGAGGCCGTGGCGATCAAGCTCGGTGCCCATGGCGCCTACTACCGCACCCAGTTGCACGAAGGTTTCGTCGAGGCCGTGCCGGTGACCCAGGTGGTCGACACCGTGGGGGCCGGCGATGGCTTTGCCGTCGGCCTGATCAGCGCCCTGCTGGAAAACCACAGCGTCGCCGAGGCGGTGCAGCGCGCCAACTGGATCGGCAGCCGCGCGGTGCAGAGCCGGGGCGATATGGAGGGCCTGCCGACTCGCGATGAATTGCCCGTGGCCGCTGCGCGGNGCGTCGCCCCCTGTAGGAGCGAGCTTGCTCGCGATCGGCCCTTGAACACCCCATACAACCACTGAACCAACGCGTTACCTGTTGCGACAAAAACAACAAGCTCAGGAGCACCCTTATGCAAACGCTGAAACTCGCCACCCGCCGCTGGTGGTACATCATGCCCATCGTGTTCATCACCTACAGCCTGGCGTACCTGGACCGCGCCAACTACGGGTTCGCCGCCGCCTCCGGGATGGCCGCCGACCTGATGATCACCCCGGGGCTGTCGTCCCTGCTCGGCGCCTTGTTCTTCCTCGGTTACTTTTTCTTCCAGGTACCGGGGGCTATCTACGCGCAAAAACACAGTGTGAAGAAGCTGATCTTCGTCAGCCTGATCCTCTGGGGCGGCCTGGCCACCCTCACCGGCGTGGTGTCCAACGCCTACATGCTGATCGCCATCCGCTTCATGCTCGGGGTGGTCGAGGCCGCGGTGATGCCGGCGATGCTGGTCTACCTGTGCCACTGGTTCACCCGGGCCGAACGCTCGCGGGCCAACACCTTCCTGATCCTCGGCAACCCGGTGACCATGCTCTGGATGTCGGTGGTCTCGGGGTACCTGGTGGAGCATTTCAGCTGGCGCTGGATGTTCATCATCGAAGGCCTGCCGGCGGTGCTCTGGGCCTTTATCTGGTGGCGCCTGGCCGATGACCGCCCAAGCGCGGCGAAATGGCTCAGCGACCAGGAAAAACACGACCTGGAAAGCGCCCTGGCCGCCGAACAGGTGGGCATCAAGGCGGTGAAGAACTACGCCGAGGCCTTCCGCTCGCCCAAGGTGATCATCCTCGCCCTGCAGTTCTTCTGCTGGAGCATCGGCGTCTACGGTTTCGTGCTGTGGCTACCGTCGATCCTCAAGCACGGCGCGCAGATGGACATGGTCGAGGCCGGCTGGCTGTCGGCGCTGCCCTACCTGGCCGCGGTGATCGCCATGCTCGGGGTGTCCTGGGGTTCGGACCGGATCCAGAAGCGCAAGCGTTTCGTCTGGCCGCCGCTGCTGATCGCCTCCTTCGCCTTCTACGGCTCCTACCTGCTGGGCGCCGAGCACTTCTGGTGGTCCTATACCCTGCTGGTGATCGCCGGCGCCTGCATGTACGCGCCTTACGGACCGTTCTTCGCCATCGTCCCGGAGATCCTCCCGGCCAACGTCGCCGGCGGCGCCATGGCGCTGATCAACAGCATGGGCGCCCTGGGCTCGTTCGGCGGCTCCTACCTGGTGGGCTACCTGAACAGCGCCACCGGTTCGCCGGGTGCTTCCTACCTGCTGATGAGCGGCGCCCTGCTGCTGTCGGTGCTGCTGACCATATTCCTCAACCCGGGCGCCAGCGACCGCAGTCGCACCGCACTGCCGGTACCTCGCCGCCTGGCGCATTCCTGAATCGAACAAGGTGAACCCCATGAAAAAACAGGTCGTGCTGTACAAGAAACTCTCGCCGCCCCTGATGGCCCGCCTGCATGAGCAGGCCCAGGTGACCCTGATCGAAGACCTCAGCGCCCAGGGCCTGGCCAAGCTGCGCGGCGCCCTGCCCGCCGCCCAGGGCCTGCTCGGCGCCAGCCTGCGCCTGGATGCCGAACTGCTGGACCTGGCGCCGCAGCTGGAAGCCGTGGCCAGCGTGTCGGTGGGCGTCGACAACTACGACATCGACTACCTGACCCAACGCGACATCCTGCTCAGCAACACCCCGGACGTGCTCACCGAAACCACCGCCGACACCGGTTTCACCCTGATCCTGGCCAGCGCCCGGCGCGTGGTGGAGCTGGCCAACCTGGTGCGCGCCGGCCAGTGGAACCGCAATATCGGCCCGCTGCATTTCGGCAGCGACGTGCACGGCAAGACCCTGGGCATCATCGGCATGGGGCGGATCGGCGAAGCCCTGGCCCAGCGCGGTCATTTCGGCTTCGGCATGCCGGTGCTCTACCACAGCAACAGCCCGAAGCCGGCGGTGGAGCAGCGTTTCGGCGCGCGCTACTGCAGCCTGCCGGAGCTGCTGCAACAGGCTGACTTCATCTGCCTGACCCTGCCGCTGACGGACCAGACCCTGGGCCTGATCGGCCGCGAAGAGTTCGCCCTGATGCGCCCGGAGAGCATCTTCATCAATATTTCCCGGGGCAAGGTGGTGGACGAACAGGCGCTGATCGAGGCTTTACAGCAGCGGCGGATCCGCGCGGCCGGTCTGGATGTGTTCGAGCGCGAGCCCCTGGGCCACGACTCGCCGCTGTTGCAGCTGAACAACGTGGTGGCCACCCCGCATATCGGCTCGGCGACCTTCGAGACCCGCGAGGCCATGGCCCGCTGCGCGGTCGACAACCTGCTGGCGGCCCTGGCCGGACAACGCCCGGCCAACCTGGTCAATCCCCAAGCCTGGGAACGCCGCAAGGCTGCGGTCTGAGCCCTGCATTCGCCGGGCCTGACACAACCCT
>NZ_JBQENK010000022.1:0-25884 GCF_052044735.1 Pseudomonas sp. 22526 | reverse complement strand
GAGTCCGCGTAATCGTTAACGGCCATCGCGGGCAAGCCTCGCTCCTACAGGTTCCTTGGCGGCCACACCGTCAGCGGCGTTTTGAGGTTCGGCCTTCAAGCAGATCCTGGGTACAACGCACAATCCGCTGGCAGGCATCGGCCAGGCGTTGCTGGTCCACCACCAGGCCGATACGGATATGCCCCGCCGCGCTGGGGCCGAAGGCCTCGCCGGCGAGCACCGAGACGCCGTGCCCTTCCAGCAGCAGCTCGGCGAATTGCTGGGCGCCCAGGCCGGTTTCCCGCACATCGACCATGACGAACATGCCGCCATCGGGCTTGACCGGTTTCAGCCCCGGGCATTGGCTCAACTGTGCGCACACCAGGTCGCGGCGCTGGCGATACTCCTCGCGCATCTGCTCCAGCTCCGGCAAGTCGGCGTCCAGCGCCACCACCGCGGCGTTCTGCACGAAATCCGGCAGCCCGTACAGCATGCACAGCGCCAGATCGCTCAGGTGCCCGGCCAGGGCCTGGGGCGCCACCACCCAGCCGACCCGCCAGCCAGTCATGGCATGGGACTTGGACAGGCTGTTGATGGTCGCCGTGCGCTCGGCCATGCCCGGCAGGCTGCCGGGGCTGATGTGTTCGCCGTCGAACAGCAGGTCGCTGTAGACCTCGTCGGAAATCAGCCACAGGTCATGCTCGACGCACAGGCGCGCCAGGGCCCGCCAGGTGTCCCGGGACAGGCTGGCGCCGGAGGGGTTGTTCGGGCTGTTGAGCATCAGCGCGCGGGTCTTGGGCGTGATGCGCGCAGCAACAGCGGATGGCTCGACGCGAAAGCCGTTCTCCGGGCGCACCGGAACCGGCAGCACCTTGGCCCCGCAGGCGCCGAACACCCCTTCGTAGGTGACGTACATGGGCTCGGCGACCAGCACCTCGTCGCCGGGGTCGAGCAGGCACTGGGCCACGGAGAACACCGCACATTGCGCCCCCGGCAGCACCACCACGTGCTCGGCGTTCACCGCCTGGCCGCTGCGGCTGGCATGCCGATGGGCGATGCGGGTGCGCAGCGAACGGTTGCCGCGCACCTCCGAATAGTGAGTGTCGCCCGCCAGCAGGCTATCGATGGCGGCCTGGACGATCGGCCTGGGGGTGTCGAAATCCGGGTCGCCGATGGTCAGCAGCAACACATCGACGCCCTGCTCGCGCAGCTCCAGGGCGCGGTAGTGAATCTGCCAGGCCGCGGCACCTTCGCCGGCGATCCGTTGGGTCAAGGCTGAATAGCGCATCTCGCTCTCCTTGGGCACGCATTCAACAACCCTAACTCAAATCACAAAGCGCGCCACCATCGCATTCAAATCCACCGCCAGGCGCGACAGCTCATGGCTGGCGGCGCTGGTCTGGTTGGCCCCGGCGGCCGACTGGGTGGCCAGGTCGCGGATATTCACCAGGTTGCGATCGACCTCGCGGGACACCTGGGCCTGCTCTTCCGAGGCGCTGGCGATCACCAGGTTGCGCTCGTTGATCAGGTTGATCGATTCGGCGATCTGCTCCAGGGCCACACCGGCGGCGCGGGCCATTTCCAGGGTGCTCTGGGTGCGCTGGTTGCTCTGCTGCATCGACTGCACCGCCTCGCCGGTGCCGTTCTGGATGCCGGCGACCATCTTTTCGATTTCCTGGGTCGATTGCGCGGTGCGATGGGCCAGGGCCCGCACTTCGTCGGCCACCACCGCGAAACCGCGCCCGGCCTCACCAGCGCGGGCCGCCTCGATCGCCGCGTTGAGGGCCAGCAGGTTGGTCTGTTCGGCGATGGCGCGGATCACGTCCAGCACCTTGCCGATGTCGCGGCCCTGGGTGGCCAGGCCTTCGATCATCACCGAAGTGCTTTGCACGTCGTGGGTCATGGTCTGGATCGCGTCGACGGTTTCCACCACCCGGTCGCGGCCTTCGCGGGCGGCCTGGGTCGACTGGTGCGAGGCTTCGGAAGTCGACACGGCATTGCGCGCCACCTCTTCCACGGCGGCGGTCATTTCATTGACCGCGGTGGCCGCCTGTTCGATTTCGTTGTTCTGCTGCTGCAAGCCACGGGAGGCTTCCTCGGTGACCGCGCTGAGCTCTTCCGAGGCCGAGGCCAGCTGGGTGGCCGAGCCGGAGATCTGTTCGATGGTCTTGCGCAGGTTGCCCTGCATCTCGCTCAGCGCCGCGAGCAGGCGGGCCGGCTCGTCCTTGCCGTCGATCTCGATGGCCTTGGTCAGGTCGCCCGCGGCGATGGTCTGCGCAGCCAGCACCGCGCGGTTCAACGGGGTGACGATGCTGCGCGTCAGCAGCCAGGCCAGCAGCACTGTGAGCAACGCGGCAATCACGGCGACGGCTACGATGCCGCTGATGGCGCTGCTGTAATGCTTGCCGGCCAGGTTCGACGCCAGGGTCGCCCCGGCCTTGTTGATCGCCACCAGCTTGTTCAACTGTTCGCCCATCTGGTCGGTGCCGTCCTTGATCCGCGTATTGATCAGGGCGCGCAGTTCCTCGAGCTTGTTCTGTCGCGACAGCTCCATCATGTCTCTCTGGGCGTGCAGGTATTGTTCCAGGGTGGCCGCGAAGGTCTTGTACAGGGCCGCTTCCTCCTCGACCATCGGCAAGGCGGCGTAGCTGGCCTGGGCCTGCTTGAGCTTGTCCACCAGCACGTCGATGCGCGCCTGCGCTTCCTGCAGGCCGGCCGGCTCGCGGTTGACCAGCACCCGGAACGAGAGGATCCGCAGGCGCAGCACGTTTTCGGTGACGTTGCCGAGATACCCTACGCTGGGCAGTTGGTTGCTTTCCATGTCGAGGGAGGCCTGTCGGATGATCGACATGCGGTTGACGGCGAACACACCCAGCGCGATGACCAGCAACGCGATGAACGCAAAACCGAGGAAGGCTCGAGGCGCGATATTCATATTACGTAGGGACATAGGATGACTCTCGGGAATTGAGGACTGCGAGCATCCATGCACTGAACCCTGTCACCAGCGGCGGCTGGCGGCCTGACAGGTAGGCGCCACTGTTGTAGTTGGTGTGTGGCCCTAATAGCGATATCGGCAGCGCTTTAGGTTTTTTGCAGGCTCCTGAGAAAAATATTTTCGCCGGCCGACGAGTGTTTCACCGCTGAGACAGCTGGCCTCGCGCCATTATCCGTCCCCATGACCATCCCCATGCCCCCCATGACACGCCTCCCATGAAAAGTGCAATTCATTCGCCGGAAAAGCCATTCAGTCGCCGCCCCGTCCTGCCCATCATGGGCCCCAGCTCGTAAAGACAACGCATAACAACAATGACTGGAGTGGATGATGAAACCCGAAGACTTCCGTGCCGAGACCAACCGCCCGCTGACCGGTGCCGAATACCTGGCCAGCCTGCGCGATGATCGCGAAATCTACATTTATGGCGACCGGGTCAAGGACGTGACCAGCCACCCGGCGTTCCGCAATTCCGCCGCCTCCATGGCGCGCCTCTACGACGCCCTGCACGACCCCGAGACCAAGGACAAGCTGTGCTGGGCCACCGACACCGGCAACGGCGGCTACACCCACAAGTTCTTCCGCTCGGCGAAAAGCGCCGACGACCTGCGCCAGCAGCGCGACGCCATCGCCGAGTGGTCGCGCCTGACCTACGGCTGGATGGGCCGCAGCCCGGACTACAAGGCCGCCTTCGGCAGCGCCCTGGGCGCCAACCCGGAGTTCTACGGTCAGTTCGCGGACAACGCCCGCACCTGGTACAAGCGCATCCAGGAAGCCTGCCTGTACCTCAACCACGCCATCGTCAACCCGCCGATCGACCGCGACAAACCGGTGGACCAGGTCAAGGACGTGTTCATCTCGGTGGACGAGGAAGTCGAGGGCGGGATCATCGTCAGCGGCGCCAAGGTGGTGGCCACCAACTCGGCCCTGACCCACTACAACTTCGTCGGTCAGGGCTCGGCGCAGCTGCTGGGGGACAACACCGACTTCGCCCTGATGTTCATCGCGCCGATGAACACCCGCGGCATGAAGCTGATCTGCCGCCCGTCCTATGAACTGCAGGCCGGCATGACCGGTTCGCCGTTCGACTACCCGCTGTCCAGCCGCTTCGACGAGAACGACGCGATCCTGATCATGGACAAGGTGTTCATCCCCTGGGAAAACGTGCTGATCTACCGCGACTTCGAGCGCTGCCGGCAGTGGTTCCCCCAAGGCGGTTTCGGCCGGCTGTTCCCGATGCAGGGCTGCACCCGCCTGGCGGTCAAGCTCGACTTCATCACCGGGCTGCTGGTCAAGGCCTTGCAGTGCACCGGTTCCCTGGAGTTTCGCGGGGTGCAGGCGCAGGTCGGCGAGGTGGTGGCCTGGCGCAACCTGTTCTGGTCGCTGACCGACGCCATGCACGGCAACGCCAGCGAATGGCTCAATGGCGCCTTCCTGCCCAGCGCCCAGGCCTTGCAGGCCTACCGGGTACTGGCGCCCCAGGCCTACACCGACATCAAGAAGATCATCGAGCAGGTGGTGGCCAGCGGCCTGATCTACCTGCCGTCCGGCTCCCGCGACCTCAAGGACCCGGTCCTCAACCAGTACCTGAGCACCTATTGCCGGGGCTCGGCGGGCATGGGCCATGAGGAGCGGATCAAGATCCTCAAGCTGCTGTGGGATGCCATCGGCACCGAGTTCGGCGGCCGCCACGAGCTGTACGAAATCAACTACGCCGGCAGCCAGGACGAAATCCGCATGCAGTGCCTGCGCCATGCCCAGGCCACCGGCTCGATGAAAGCCATGACCGAGCTGGTGGACAAGTGCCTCGGCGACTACGACCTCGACGGCTGGACGGTGCCGCACCTGACCAACCCGGACGACATCAATATGCTCGACCGTATCCGTCAGTAAGCGCTGCTCCGACTCTGTAGGAGCGAGCTTGCTCGCGATAGCTGCGCAGAAGCGGTGTCTCGATGCCCGCGTCATAGTTGCCGCCCCATCGCCAGCCAGCTGGCTCCTACAGGTATCAAGCAACGGTCGCGGCTCACCCCGAGGAATCTGTCATGACTCAACTCGATCCCAAGCAACAGGCCTTTCGCAATGCCATGGCGCACATGACCGCGGCGGTCAACGTCATCACCAGCAACGGCCCGGCCGGACGCTGCGGCATCACCGCCACCGCGGTCTGCTCGGTCACCGACAGCCCGCCCAGCCTGATGGTCTGCGTCAACCGCAACAGCGCCCTGAACCCGGTGTTCAAGCGCAACGGTCGACTCTGCGTCAACGTGCTGTGCGGCGAACACGAAGAAGTGGCCCGGCACTTCGCCGGCATGACCGGGGTGGAGATGGAGCAGCGCTTCAGCCTGCACCCCTGGCGCGACGGCCAGGACGCCCTGCCGGTGCTGGACGGCGCCCTGGCCAGCCTGCAAGGGCGGATCACCGAGGTCCAGGAAATCGGCACCCATTCGGTGATGCTGGTGCAACTGGATGAGATCTGCGTGCGCGAACACGGCGATTCGCTGGTGTATTTCAGCCGTGGTTTCCATCGGTTGCAGCGGGCCGTCCAGGCGGCCTGATCTGCTGGTCTGCTGGTCTTCTGATCTTCTGATCTTCTGATCTTCTGATCTTCTGATCTTCTGATCTTCTGATCTTCTGATCTTCTGATCTTCTGATCTTCTGTAGGAGCGAAGCTTGCTCGCGATAAATCTGCAACGATAACGCGCGTTGGCTGATGTATCGCCGCTGCGCGGCTATCGCGGGCAAGCCTCGCTCCTACAGAAACCAATATCCCCGCCAGCGCCCCTCTTCATCCTGCATCTGTAGGATAGCGATCCCCCGCCGGGCCGAGGATACTCGTGCCCAGGCCCTGCCCACGTCCCTGGACGTTCCGGTCCTTACTGACTCCGTGACGAAAACAATAAGAAAGTCGCACAGAGGAATACCCCATGAGCCGTCATGAACATGGTCACGCCAGCCTGCTGCAAGCCTTCAGCTCGCTGACCCTGGAGTTGCAGCGCCTGGCGCAGCACAAGGACATCGAACATTTCCATGGCCATGCGCTGAACCGCATCGGCCAGTTGCTGCCCTTCGACAGCGCCTGGTGGGGCCGCGCCGCGCTGATCGACGGCCTGCCGGAAGAACACAGCTCCTACCTCCACCGCCTGCCCCCCAGCTACCTGCCGGACTGGCAGTCGATCAAGCACGTCGACGTCACCGTCGGCCGGGTCCATGCCCACCCTGGCCAGGCGGTGATAGTCGACATGCGCGACCCGGCCAACGGTCCCGGCCTGAACTGGCTGGGCACGACCTACAACATCGGCGAACTGCTGTGCGTGGTGTACATCGACCCGCAGACCCACCTCAGCGATCACCTGGCGCTGTATCGTGCCCCCGGCGCCAAGCGCTTCGACGCCGACGACTGCCTGCTGCTGAACAACCTGATGCTGCACCTGGTGGCCGCGGTGTCGGCCAATCAGATCCGCACTCTGGTGGCCATGCGCGAAACCCTCACCAGCCCGCGCAACCTGGCGCTGGCGGTGTGCGACCAGCGCGGCACCCTGCACTGCGCCGAACGCGGCTTTGTCGACCTGCTGCTCGGCGAATGGCCGGACTGGAGCGGCCCCTGCCTGCCCGTGCCCGTGGTCGACGGCGGTTATGAAGGCCGGCACCTGCAATTCGAGGCCTCGCCGGTGGGCGACCTGTTCCTCCTCGCCGCCCGCGGCCGCACGCTGCTGACCCAACTGAGCCCACGGGAAAACGACGTGGCCCTGGGCTTCGGCGAAGGCAAGACCTACAAGGAAATCGCCCGCGAGCTGGGCCTGTCGCCGAACACCGTGCGCCATCACATCCGCGCCATCTACAACAAGCTCGGGGTCAAGGACAAGACCCGCATCGCCCACCTGCTGCACGCTCCGCCCGACTGACGCTTACCAGGCTCTGTACGAAAAGTGGCTGCGCTCGGTCATGCTGCGTTAAAAACAGGCTCGGAATGCTCATTTAGGTCCCTAAACTCCGCTTCCTCGCCTGTTTTTGCCTTGCCTGCCCTTCGCTCGCCGACTTTTCGTACAGACCCTCGCTCCCACCACTGACTTTCGCGCTGTCGTTTTGACGGCCACGGGGCGCTTTTGCCCTTTTTCCAGCCACTGCCGCGTACCGGCGAGCCTTTCGCCGCACAACAACTTTAAAAAAGAGACGTGACGCCCATGACCAGAACGCTTCCGCGCCGCACCGCCCTGGCCTTCACCGGCACCCTGCTGAGCCTGAACGCCAGCGCCGCCGACCTCAACGCCCGCGACTTCTTCGGCGCGCCCTCGGGCACCAGCCTCGGTGTGCTGTACCTGCCGGCGACCCGCGCCGACGACTTCCACGGCCCCGCCGACAGCACCGGCAAGGCCGAGCTGAAGGTCAACGCCCTGGCCTATCGCCAGGTATTTTTCACCGATATCTGCGGCACCCTGTGCACCCCGCAATTCATTGTGCCCTTCGCCGATATCGACGCGCGCCTGCCCGGCGCCAGCCGTCACACCGGCGAAAGCGGCTTCGGCGACCCGCAGGTCGGCGGCACCCTGTTCTTCATCAATGACCCGGCCAGCCGTACCTACAGCGGCCTGCTGACCCTGATCACCCTGCCCGTGGGCGAATACCACAGCGAGAATCCGGATGTCTCGCCGGGCGCCAACCGCTGGGGCGCGACCTTCGTTTACAACTACACCCAGGGCGTCGGCGAGAAGTGGGTGCTGGAAGCCAACCTGGAAACCCAGCTCTATGGCAAGAACGACGACTATTTCGGCAGCGACCTGAAACAGGACCCGCTGTACCGCCTGCAAGCCTTCGCCTCCTACGACTTCAGCGCCAGCACCTACGGTGCCTTGCGGCTGATCCACGCCGACGGCGGCGAGCTGCGGATCAACGACCAGCGCATCGATGACAGCCACAAGCGCTACACCCAGGTCGGCTTCGAGGTCGGTCACTGGCTCGACAAGCAGAACCAGCTGATGTTCGGCCTCTCGCAAAACGTCGCCACCCGCAATGGCTACCACGGCACCGACGCCTTGTTGCGTCTGGTCCATGTGTTCTGAAGCGCTTTTTCCGGAGCTACCCACCATGAATACCCCCATGATCGACAAGCGCCAGGCGCTCAGCGGCGACCAGCCGAGTACCGCATCGCCGCTGGCCTTGCTGGCGGCCATCGTGCTGTTCGCCGCCATCACCCCGACCATCCTCATGACCGCCCCGGCAGTGGCCGCGCAACTGGCCAGCCAATGGCAGTTGAGCCCGTCGCAGATCGGCGACCTGTTTTCCACCGAACTGGGGGCCATGAGCCTGGCCACCCTGCCCGCCTTCTGGTGGCTCAAGCGCGTCGACTGGCGCCGCGCGGCGTTGCTGGCCGGGGCGCTGTTCATAGTCGCCAACCTGCTGTCGATCTGGGCCCAGGGCTACGGCGCGCTGCTGGCCCTGCGTTTCTGCAGTGCCCTGGCCGGCGGTTCGCTGATGATCATCTGCCTGTCCAGCGCAGCCTCCACCGCCAACCCCAGCCGGGCCTATGGCCTGTGGGTCATGGGGCAATTGGTGGTCGGGGCGCTGGGCCTGGGCATTCTGCCGCGGCTGTTCGAGCACTACGGCCTGGCGGCCTGCTACCTGCTGCTGGCGCTGCTGATGACCCTGTGCCTGCCCCTGGCGCGCTACTTTCCCCAGGGCGCGCCGGCCACGGAAAAAACCGCGGAGCAGGCCGCCGCCGTGCCGAAGTGGAAAACGCTGTGGGGCATTCTCGGCATCCTCGGTTTCTATATCAGCCTCAGCGGGGTCTGGACCTTTATCGGCTCGATCAGCGCCAAGGCCGGCATCTCCGCCGAAGCCAGCGGCGAGCTGTTGGCCGTCGCCACGGTCATGGGCATCGTCGGCGCCGGTTGCGCCTCGCTGATCGGCAATCGCCTGCCGCGCCTGCTGTTGCTGCTGTTCGGCTATGGCCTGATGGCCGGTTCGGTGCTGTTGCTGCTGGGCGCCCCGAGCCTGGCGCGCTTCGCCCTCGCCGCCCTGGTCTTCAAGTTCACCTGGACCTTCATCCTGCCGCTGATCCTCGCCTGCCTGGCCGACCTCGACCGCTCCGGCAAGCTGATGAACGCCTCCAACCTGGTGATCGGCGGCGGCCTGGCCATCGGCCCCGCGCTGGCCGGCCGGCTGATTGAAAGCAGCGGCGGCTTCCAGCCACTGCTGATCGGCGGGGCCTGCCTGACCCTGCTGTCGCTGGCGCTGATCCTCGGCTGTCGGCGCAATCCCTGAACACCCTGCCCCTTGTAGCCGCTGCCGCAGGCTGCGATCGACCGCGAAGCGGGCGCACGGTCTTAAGATCGCTGAAGGCCTTCGGCCTTATCGCAGCCTTCGGCAGCGACTACAGATTTCCCCATAGATGGAGATGCCCATGCCCCGTAAAACCGCGTTTTTCTTCGATGAACTCAGCCTCTGGCACAGCGCCGGGCCCCATGCGCTGACCCTGCCGGTGGGCGGCTGGGTACAACCGCCCGCCGCGGCCGGGCACGCCGAATCGCCGGAAACCAAGCGCCGCCTGAAAAGCCTGCTGGACGTCTCCGGCCTGACCCGCCAGTTGCAGATGCGCAGCGCCACGGCCGCCAGCGAGGAGGACCTGCTGCGGGTGCACAGCGCCGAGTACCTGCAACGCTTCAAGGCCCTGAGCAAGGCCGGCGGCGGCGAACTCGGCCCGCAAGCGCCGATCGGCCCGGGCAGCTACGAGATCGCCCGGCTTTCCGCCGGCCTGGCCATGGCCGCGGTGGACGCGGTGCTCGGCGGCGAAGCCGACAACGCCTATTCCCTGTCCCGCCCGCCGGGACACCATTGCCTGGCCGACGGCGCCATGGGTTTCTGCTTCCTGGCCAATATCGCCATCGCCATCGAGGCGGCCAAGGCCAGGCGTGGCCTGGGCAAGGTCGCGGTGATCGACTGGGACGTGCACCACGGCAACGGCACCCAGTCGATCTTCGAGGAACGCGGCGATGTGCTGACCATTTCCCTGCACCAGGACGGCTGCTTCCCGCCCGGCTACAGCGGCGAGCAGGACCGCGGCCGCGGCGCCGGGCTGGGGGCCAATATCAATATCCCGCTGCTGCCCGGCAGCGGCCACGATGCCTACCTGCATGCCCTGCAACGCATCGTGATGCCGGCCCTGGAGCGCTTCCAGCCGGAACTGATCATCGTGGCCTGTGGTTACGACGCCAACGCGGTCGACCCGCTGGCGCGGATGCTGCTGCACAGCGACTCGTTCCGCGCCATGACCCGCCAGGTGCGCGAAGCCGCCGAGCGCCTGTGCCAGGGGCGCCTGGTGCTGGTCCATGAAGGCGGTTATTCCGAGGCCTATGTGCCCTTCTGCGGGCTGGCGACGGTCGAGGAACTGGCCGGCGTCAGGACCGCGGTGAGCGACCCGATGCTGGAGTTCGTGCAGCTGCAGCAGCCGAATCCACAGTTCCAGGCCTTTCAGCGCCAGCTGATCGACGATCTGGCACAAACCTTCCTCAACGACGACTGACCCTGTAGCCGCTGCCGNACCGCAACGGCCCTGCGGGCCGATCGCAGCCTGCGGCAGCGGCTACAGAGTCCTGCGCACTTCGCTCGGGGTCTGGCCGTAATGGACCTTGAACGCCCGGGCGAAGTGGGCCTGGCTGGTGAAGCCGTGGCGGTAGGCGATTTCGCCGATATCCAGGCCAGCTCCCCTTGGGCTGCCCAGCAGGTCATGGGCCTGTTGCAGGCGTTTTTCCAGGATAAAGCGGCTGGGCTGGGTGTCTTCCAGGGCGAACAGCCGGCTCAGGTGCCGCGGCGAAATGCCGGTTTGCGCGGCCACCCGTTCGCAGCTCAGCTCCGGGTCGGCCAGTTGTTCGTTGATGCACTGTTTGGCTGCCAGCAGGTAGGAGGCGCTCAGCGCATTGATCCGCCGCTCTCCCACCTGCCCGGCAATCAGGCTGCCCAACAGCTCCAACGCCTGGTTCTGGTAATAGTCGGCGTCCTGGCTCAAGGGCTGCTGGAAAAAGCCCCGGGTGCGTTCGCCCAGGGTGCGCAGCAACAGGCGCTGCACGCCGCTTTGCCCGCCGATCTTCAGCGGGCGGTCGAAACGCTTGAGGCAGCGCTCGGCAAACAGTTCCTGGGGAATGTCGAAAATGAACTGGCGCATCGGCCCGGAGAACCCGAACAGGTAGGGTTTGTCGGTGCGGTAGACGATCAACTCGCCCGGTTCGAGCAACTGGCAGGCGCCGTCCTGATAGAAAAACGAGCCGCTGCCGGTGACGAAGGACACGAACACCGACTCCTTGGGCACCGAGCGGATCATCGAGTTGTCACGCTCGACCACGTGCTCGTTGCCCTCGATCTGCGCCAGGCGCATACCCTCCAGCTGCAGGTTGTCCTGGCTGGCGGCAAAACCGCTTTCACAAAAGGAGGTGCATTTGAGGCCGACCAGGGTGGAGGCGTTGTAGTCCTCCCAGAAGGTCAGCCGCTGATCCAGGGCGATGCTCTGGGTGCAGGCATGCCGGGTTTCGAGCAAGGCGCATGGAGACATTTTTATTCTTCTCATGGGCTGGAAAACATTCGCCGGTCGGCAAGGCAGTGACCGGATACCGAGGCCGCGGACATACCGGCCGCGGCCGTTCATTAATATATGAACCTTATACCCTGTCAACGTGAAACACGTTGGCCACAAGTCGATTGCCAGGGTAAACCGCGTCCCTGGAGCCTGTAGGGAAAGCCTCGTCCGATCCAGTCAACAATCCCGTCCGATTCGATAAAACCCCGCCTGCGCGCCGCGCCTAAAGTCGCCTCGACTCCCACCATACCTAGAGGCCGACCATGCCCGAAGCCGCCAGCCGTGAATTCTGGAAAGACCTGCAACCGATCGCCAATTGCTTCAAGCCGGACGCCAAGCCCGAGGTCTACCTGCCCAATGCCGCCAGCGACGACCTGAAGCTCTATGTGCCCTTCACCGAAACCGTGTCCTCGCGGCCGCTGTGGATCTCGCCGAGCGAGAACCGCTGGTGCGACATCCTCATGGCCAGCAGCGCCGGGCTGGTGAACCGGCATTACCACCCCCACGAAGTGTTCGCCTACACCCTGTCCGGCAAGTGGGGCTACCTGGAGCACGACTGGACCGCCACCGCCGGCGACTTCGTCTACGAGACCCCGGGCGAAGGCCACACCCTGGTGGCCTACGAGCACGAGCAACCGATGCGCGCGTTTTTCATCGTAAAGGGCCCGCTGATCTGGCTCGACGAACAGGGCGAGCCGGAGGGTTATTTCGACGTGCACTCCTACATCGCCATGTGCCGCGCGCACTACGAAAAGATCGGCCTCGGCGCGGCCTATATCGACACGCTGTTTCGCTGAAGTTTCGGCTTTCACCTGTCCCTCCCGCGGAGAACGACCATGGCTTACAACAACAATAAAGCCGGTTACGAGAACATCCTGCTGGGCGTGCTGTTCCTGACGTTCGGTTTCGTCTTTTTCGATCGCCTGGCCCTGTCCTTCCTGTTCCCCTTCATGGCCGACGAGCTGCAACTGAGCAACAGCCACCTGGGCATGCTGTCGTCGGTCCTGGCCCTGGCCTGGGCAGTGTCCGGCGCACTGGTCGGGGCCTGGTCGGACCGCCGCGGCAAGCGCAAGCCGCTGCTGATCGTCGCGGTGATCCTGTTTTCCCTGTGCTCAGCGCTGTCGGGGCTGGTCACCGGCTTTCTCAGCCTGCTGCTGTTCCGCGGCATCATGGGCCTGGCCGAAGGGCCGATCCTGCCGCTCTCGCAATCGCTGATGGTGGAGGCCTCCTCGCCCCATCGCCGGGGCCTGAACATGGGCCTGCTGCAAGGTTCGGCGGCCGGGCTGCTGGGCGCGGTGATCGGCCCGCCGGTGCTGATCGGCCTGGCCGAAGCCTACGGCTGGCGCCATGCCTTTATCGTCTCGCTGATTCCCGGGCTGCTGATCGCCCTGCTGATCTGGCGCTATGTGCGCAACGATGCACCAGCACCAGCAACCACCAGCGACAGCGACAAAGCACCGGTCAATCGCCTGGCCCTGCTGAAAAGCCGCAACATCGTGCTCTGCACCCTGATCAGCTGCGTGTTCCTCACCTGGTTCGTGATCCTGATCTCCTTCACCCCGACCTTCCTGGTCAAGGTCCGTGGCTACAGCCCGGCGAGCATGGGCACGGTGATGAGTTGCCTGGGCGGCGCCTGGGTGTTGTGGGGCTTCGGCGTGGCGGCGATTTCCGACCGCTTCGGCCGCCGCCCGACCCTGGTGCTGTTCTCGCTGATCGCCGCCTGCTGCCCGATCGCCCTGCTCTACGCCAACAACCCGCTGCTGATGGGCGTGCTGATGCTGCTGACCTACACGGGCCTTGGCTGCTTCACCCTGTTCATGGCCACCATCCCGGCGGAAACCGTGCCCCGGGAAGTCATGGCCACCGCCCTGGGCATGATCATGGGCATCGGCGAGCTGGTGGGCGGCTTCGTCTCGCCGACCATCGCCGGCTTCGCCGCCGACCGTTTCGGCCTGTCCATCGTCATGTGGATCTCCTGCGGCGGCGCCCTGCTGGCCGCGCTGCTGGCGCTGTTCCTCAAGGAAACCGCGCCGGCGGTCCTGGCTCGCGGCCGCCGCACCGAACCTTCCCCGTCTTCCGCCCTGCAAGGAAACCAGCCATGAAAGCATTGCGTTGGCATGCCGCCCGCGACCTGCGCCTGAGCGATCTGCAACTGCCACAGCCCGGCACGGGCGAGGTGCTGGTCCAGGTGGCCTACTGCGGTATCTGCGGCAGCGACCTGCACGAATACGCCGACGGCCCGCACTCGATTCCGCAACAGGTGCCCCACCCGCTGTCCGGTTGCCGCGCGCCCCTGACCCTCGGCCACGAATTCTGCGGCCAGGTGCTGGCGGTGGGCGCGGGCGTCGAGCGGGTCCGGGTCGGCAGCCGGGTGGCGGTGGAGCCGGAGTATCGCTGCGGCGATTGCCAGTACTGCCGCGCCGGCCAGTACAACCTCTGCCAGTCCATGGGCTTTATCGGCCTGATGGGCGACGGCGGTTTCGCCGAACAGGTGCTGGTGCCGGGCTACATGCTGCACCCGCTGCCGGACTCGGTGAGCTTCAAGCAGGCTGCGGTGCTGGAGCCGGCGGCGGTGGCCTTTCATGCGCTGAACCAGAGCAGCCTGCTGGCTGTCGACAGCTGCGTGGTGTTCGGCCTCGGCCCCATCGGCCTGCTGCTGATCCTGCTGGCGCGCCTGCGCGGCGTGGAGCGGATCTTCGCCGTGGACATCAGCCCGGAACGCCGGCGCCTGGCCCGTGACTTCGGCGCCCAGGAAGTGCTCGACGGCCACGCCGCCGACCTGCCGCAACGCCTGCACGAACTGAGCGGCGGTGGCGTCGACACGGCCTTCGAGGCCGCCGGCAGCCAGCAGACCCTGAGCCTGGCCCTGCATGCCCTGCGCAAGGGCGGCGAGGTGGTGCTGGTGGGCCTGATGGGCGAGGTCAGCGTCGATGCCTTCCACCTGGTCAACCACGAACTGCGCCTGCTCGGCAGCGTGGGTTATCGCAACGCCTACCCGCCGCTGATCGAGCTGCTGGCCAGCGGCCGCCTGGACCTGACCCGCGCGGTGACCCGCTGCGTGACCCTGGACCAGGCCGTGGAGCATGGCTTCGAGGCACTGCTGCGGGACAAGAGCCAGATCAAGGTGCTGGTCAATCCCAACCCATCGCTGGCCAAGGCATGACCTGTAGCCGCTGCCGAAGGCTGCGATAAGGCTCGAAGAGCCTTCCAGCGAGCGTCAAGAGCACGACTGCTTCGCAGCCGATCGCAGCCTGCGGCAGCGGCTACAGGACAGCGAACCCCAAACGACTCACCACAAGAACAACAAAAAACGAGTATCGACCATGAAAAGCACTCCCCTGCTGTGCCCGCTGCTGGCGGCTGTCCTGTTCACCCCTTTGTGCCAGGCCGGGACTCCGGCGCCCAGCCGCGAAGGCCCGCTGGCCGGGCTCGGCGAGCAACTGGCCGGCTACGGCATCCGACCCCATGTGCAGTTCTGGAGCCTGTCGATGAACAACCTCGACACTGGTCCGCGGGAACACAGCTTCGGCAACAGCGGCGACCTGTTCGTCGGCGCCGATTTCGACCTCGAGACCCTCGCCGGCCTCGAAGGCGCGGCCGTTCATTTCGAGGAAACCTTCTTCATCCTCGACACCGCCACCGGCCAGCCGACCTCGCGCAACTGGCAAGGCGCCGCCGGCAGCTATTTCGCCGGCGCGCCGATCCACAACGACATCACCAGCAACCAGCTGAGCCTGCTGACCTACCAGCAGACCTGGCTCGACGGCCAGCTCGACATGAGCCTGGGGCGCACCAACGCCCGGCGCTACTTCTATATCTACAACTGCGAAACCCTGGTCACCTGCAACGACCCGATCATCGATGCGTCCACCGGCATCCTGCCGCCGCCCTACGGCAGTTGGGGCGGCTACCTGAAGTACCAGGCGACGCCGGGCTTGTATGTGCATGCCGGCGCCTTCGAATCGAACCCGGTGGACTACCTGAAAAAACGCAAGGGCCTGGACTTCAGCACCGACGACGCCAGCGGCACCAGCCTGCTGCTGGGCATCGGCAGCAAGAACGACGGCGCCTACAGCGCCCGCTACGAACTCAACGGCTACTACAACACCTCCAAGCAGTACGACCCGCTGACCGGTGCCAGCGAGCACGGCACCGGCGGCGCCTTCTTCAAGTTCCAGCAAGGCTTCTGGCGGGCCGACGGCGGCCAGGGCACCGCGCCCCAGGCGCTGCTGGCGTTCGGCTCGCTGTCCCTGGCCGCCGACGACAAGCAGCCCTTCAGCCATTTCGCCGAAATCGGCCTGACCTACCTGGCGCCCTTCGACCGCCCCCAGGACAAGCTCAACCTCAAGGCCAGCTACCTGCGCCTCAACGACCACCAACTGCGCTTCCAGCAGCAGGCACGGATCGCCAACGGCGGCGACCCCAGCCTGGGCGAACGCAATGTCTACGCCATCGAGGCCAACGGCCACTTCGCCCTGACCCGGCACCTGGCGCTCGAACCCAGCGTGCAGTACCTGATCAACCCGGACAATTTCTACAACCCCGAGGCCCGCGAGCTGAGCGGCAACGGTTTTGTCGTCGGCCTGCAAGTCATGTACGACGTCGGCGCGGCGCTGGGGTTGTGAACCTGCTTCTCACTGCCAACGAGGTATTTCCCATGACTGACTCCGCCCCGCGTTCGTTCGACTACATAGTGGTCGGGGCCGGCTCGGCCGGTTGCGTGCTGGCCAACCGGCTGTCCGCCGATCCGCAGCTCAGCGTCTGCCTGATCGAAGCCGGCCCCAGCGACCAGAGCCTGTTCCCCGGCGCCTATGTGCGCACCCCGGCGGGCATCATCCGCTTGATCGCCAACCCCAAGTGGAACTGGATGCACCAGTTCAGCGCCCAGGCCGCCAGCGGCGACCGCCCGATCCCCTGCCCCCGCGGCCGGCTCTGGGGCGGCTCCAGCGCGATCAACGGCATGATCTACATCCGCGGCCACCGCAGCGACTACGACCGCTGGGCCGCGGCCGGCAACCAGGGCTGGAGTTACGACGAACTGCTGCCGTACTTCCTGCGCTCGGAGCACTTCGAGCCCGGTGCCTCGCCCTGGCATGGCCAGGGCGGCGAACTCAACGTCGCCGCGCAACGCAGCCCGAGCCCGATCAATGAGGTGTTCTACCAGGCCGCCGAGGAACTGGGCTGGCGCTACAACCCGGACTTCAACGGCGAGGAGCAGGAAGGCTACGGCCCCTTCCATGTCACCCAGATCAACGGCGAGCGTTGCAGCGCCGCGCGGGCCTTCCTGCACCCGGCGCTGTCGCGGCCCAACCTCACTGTCCTGAGCTCGACCCTGACCCACCGGGTGCTGCTGGAAGGCAACCGCGCCCGGGGCGTCGAGGTCAGCCAGGAGGGCGCGGTGTTCCAACTCCAGGCCCGGCGCGAAGTGATCCTCAGCGCCGGGGCGATCAACTCGCCGCAGGTGCTGCTGCTCTCCGGCATCGGCCCGGCCGCCGAGCTGGAACGCCATGGCATCGCCCAGCGCCATGAACTGCCGGGGGTCGGTCACAACCTGCAGGACCATCAGGACGTGGTGCTGATGTACCGCTGCGACAGCGAGCTGACCTACGGTTTGTCGGCCAAGGGCCTGCTGCCCCTGGCCCGCTCGCCCTGGCAATACCTGAGCCGGCGCAGCGGCCCGCTGACCTCGAACACCGTGGAGTCCGGCGGCTTCCTGCGCCTGCAAGCCGAGGACGCCGCGCCGGAACTGGGCCTGATCGTCGCCCCGGCGCTGAAGAACCAGCCCCAGCGCCTGGTGCCCCTGGGCCATGGCGTCAGCCTGCACATCGCCGTGATGCACCCGCAAAGCCGTGGCCAGGTCCGGCTCAACTCCGCCGATCCCCATGACAAGCCAATCATCGACAGCAACTTCCTCAGCCACCCGGAGGACCTGCGCAAGCTGGTGGCGGGCGTGCGCCTGGTGCGCAAGCTGGCGGCGAGCCAGGCCTTCGCCCGGCGCCTCAAGGGCGAGCTGGTACCCGGCCCGCAGGTAGAAAGCCAGGCGCAAATCGAGCAGTGGATTCGCGACAACCTGGGCACCGTGTTCCACCCGGTCGGCACCTGCAAGATGGGCCACGACGAGCAGGCGGTGGTCGACGACCAGCTGCGGGTCCACGGCCTGCAGGGCCTGCGGGTGGCCGATGCGTCGATCATGCCGAGCCTGACCACCGGCAATACCAACGCGGCGGCGATCATGATCGGCGAAAAGGCCGCGGACCTGGTGCTGGGTAAGGTGCCGCCGAGCATTCAGGTTCCCACTCGCCTGGAGCAACAGGCATCCACGCTGGCCATTGGCTGAAAGACGGCCACTTGTAGGAGCGAGGCTTGCCCGCGATGGTCGTTAACGATAACGCGTACAGATTGGATAAACGCGGCGCCCTCAAGCCTATCGCGAGCAAGCTTCGCTCCTACAGGGGGTCACCTGCGCTTGGCTGATCGGTGTTGAGCCAGGCGCCTGTGTCCCTATGGATTTTGCCATCGGGCAGACATATAGTTGCACCATACAACCACATATGGAGCCTCGCCATGTCCTCTCCTACGCCGCTGGTGGATCAGATCCGCAACGAATCGCGCAAACTGGTGCGCGAACTTGGCTTTATGGGCGCCACCCTGGCCGGCTCCGACCTTGCGCCTTCGGCGGTGCATGCGCTGATCGAACTCGATCTGCACGCCCCGCTCACCGCCGCCCAGCTGGGCAAGACTCTGAACCTGGAGAAGTCCTCGGTCAGCCGCCTGCTGGCCAAGCTCATCGAACGTGGCGATATCCAGGAAAGCCCCAGCCCCACCGATGCCCGGGAAAAGCTGCTGGGCCTGACCGCCAGCGGGCGCAAACAGGTCGCCGCCCTCCATGCCTTTGGCAGCGCCCAGGTGCAACAGGCTCTGCGCCTGCTTGCGCCACGGGAGCAAAGCCAGGTGGTCGCTGGCCTGCGCAGTTATGGCCAGGCGCTGCAGGCCTGTCGCCTGGGCCATGGGCAGATCGCCGCGACAATCCCCAGCGTGCAGCGCGGCTATCGGCCAGGCATGATCGGCCGCATCACCGAGCTGCATGCGCACTACTACTCAAAGCTGGTGGGTTTCGGGCAGTTCTTTGAACAGCGCGTCGCGGCGGGTCTGGCGGAGTTCAGCGAACGCCTGGACCACCCGGCTAACGGCATCTGGCTGGCCGTGCTGGACGAACAGATCGTCGGCTCGATCGCCATCGATCTCGGCGGCGACTCGGACCACCCTCAGGCCGACAAGAGTGCCCATCTGCGCTGGTTCATCCTCGACGAAGCGGCCCGTGGCACCGGCACCGGTCGCCTGCTGCTCAAGGCGGCGCTGGAGCATTGCGACCAGGTGGGGGCAGCATCCTGCTACCTGTGGACCTTCAGCGGCCTGAACGCCGCCCGCCATCTGTACGAGGCCTTCGGCTTCCAGCTGGTGGAGGAACAACCCGCAGCGCAGTGGGGCAAGACCGTGCTGGAACAGAAGTTCGAGCGTCGCCATCCAGGCCTGGCCTGAAACGCCTCAGCGGTTGGCCGGCGGCGCGATGCTCCACAGCCGCGGCCAGTCTTCGGAGGACAGGCCGTTGCAAGTCGGCATCTTTCGGTAATCGCTGAGCTGGAAGCTTTCGCCGTCGAACAGCCAGCGCCCGCTTTCACCACAGTCGCCGATGCCGCGCCCCAGATAAAAGGTGGTCAGCACTCCGGTCTTGGGGTCGTAGTGGGCGCCACCCGATCCGTCCGCGTTGTCCATGGGAAAGGCTTGCCGGCGCAGTTCCTCGAGCTTCGGCGGATTGCCGCGCGACCAGCTGCTGATCAGGTAATCGCAGTTGTAGGCCGCGCAGTCGCTCAGCACCACCGTCAAGGCCCGTTGCGCGGTCAGCGGATAGACCTCGACCTGGGGCTCGGCCACATAGTCCTCGTCGTCATTCGGCGTGCCCGGGGCGGCGAATTCCACGGCAGCCGCCGAGATCCGCGTGCGCTCCGCCTCCGTCAGTTCCGGTGCCCCCGGAAAAGCCCGCAATTGCGCCGGCAGCGGCCGCGCCGGGACCTCGCTGGCTGGACGCTGGCCGGGCCGCCACAACGCGGTCACGCCATCGACCCGGCCCTGTACCGAGTCCATCAGCAACAACGCCGCCGACAAACCGGACAACGGCACCCGGGCTTCGTCGTTCCCTGCCAGCTTCAGTTCCTCGGCATTGCGCAGGCGTTCCAGCCATTGGCGGGCCCGGGTCGGGTCGGCGATTTCATAGCGGGTGACCTGGATTTGCGCGCCCTTCTTTTCCGGCAACAGCACCAGGGCGTCCAGCAGTTGCGGCTCCAACGGCTGGCCGTCGAGACGCAAGGCCGACAGTTCGGCGGGTTCGCCGCGCTGATCCAGGCGTATCTCCAGCGGGCCATCGGCGCCGGCGCGACGCTGGATATGCAGGGTCAGGCTGCTGTACTGCACGCCGTGCTCGCCGTTGGGCGCGCTCAGGGCGTGGCAGCTGCGCAGGTTGTCGCAGCCGGTGATCCATTCCTTGGTCTGGCGCAGCAAGGGCACCTTTTCCGCGGCGTCCTGCGCCATCGCCTGGGTGGCGCTGGCCGTCAGTAAAAGGACCATCAGGGTGCGCTGCAACATGGGACTTTCCTTGTCGGACAAAGGCGCCGATTGTCCCACGGCGGACACTGGCCCTCCCAGTTTTTTCGCCTTCAGGACCAGGGTTTCGCCGCGTCCTGGCGCGCCCGGTATTCCCCCGGTGTCATCTTCGCGTAGCGCTGGAAGAACCGGCTGAAATACGCCGGGTCCTTGAACCCCAGCTGGTAGCAGATTTCGTTCACCGAACTGGCGGTGAACAGCAGCAGGCGCTTGGACTCCTGCATCAGGCGCTCGTACACCAGGCGTTTCGACGGCAGGTCGGCGATGCGCCGGCAGACGTCGTTGAGGCGCGCCTCGGTGACGCCGATCTGCCCGGCATAGCGCGACAGCGGCCAATGCTCCAGGTACTGGGCTTCGATCAGTTCGTTGAAGCGATGGAAGATCTGCAGGTCTTCATGCCGTGCCGGGCGCGCCTTGAGGGAATTGGCCGAGAGCCTGAGCAGGCTGATCAGGATCAACCGGGTCAGTGCCTCCAGCGCCGGCGCATGCCCGGCGCCCTGCCCGGCGACTTCCTCCTGCAACTCATCGAACAGCAACTCCAGGCGCCGTGCCTCGCCAGCGAACCCCGGGTCCAGGCGCGCCAGGGCCACGCAGGCCGGCGCCACCTGGGGGCCGCTGGCCAGACGGCTGTCGGCTTCGATCAGCTCCCACACCAACTGCTGGCGCACGGTCAGCACGTGGCCTTCGCTGTCGGCCTCGGTGACGAAGGAATGGGCAATGGTCGGCGGCGTGAGGAAAAACATCGGCCCCGACTCCAGGTACTGCTGGTCGTCGAGATAGACCCGCACCGCGCCGCTTTTCACGTAATGCACCTGGAAAAACCGGTCGTGGCGGTGCACCGGCATGTTGCGGCCGAAGAACCCGGCCAGGTTGCTCAGCTTGTCGTAATGCACCTGCGAGTCGGCGTAACGCTGGTCGTAGACCTGGCCGATATTGATGTTGGGGATCGGCTGGCGATCGCTCATGGTGGCGTGTCTCTTTTTTTCGCTCGCGGCGCTTTTCTATTTTCGCCCACAGCGCTTTTTTATTTTTACCCGCAGCAAGTGCCCACATCCTGCGTGATTCGCGGCCTGTTCACCAGTACGGGGCGGACAGTTCGTGGTCGGCTCATGGCCGGCGCTTGACGATCGTTAACATATTAAATATAACGTTAACACATTAACGAAATCATCTCGTCTTCCGCGATGCTCAGGAGAACACCACAATGAGCCGTGCACTGCATGAAGTCGCCACCGGCACCCTGTTCGGCGTCGCGCTGAACTACCAGGGCCTGTTGCGCAGCCACCTGGAATCCTTCACCCAGCCGCCCTACCAGAAGCCACCGGTCAAGCCGGTGCTGTTCATCAAGACCCCCAACACGCGCAACGTCCACGGCGGCGCCGTGATCTATCCGAAGGGTGTCGAGCGCCTGCAACCGGGCCCGGCGCTGGGCGTGGTGATCGGCAAGAGCACCAGCCGGGTCAGCGCGGAAAACGCCCTGCAGCACGTCGCCGGCTACACCATCGTCAACGAATTCAGCCTGCCGGAAGACAGCTACTACCGCCCCGCCGTCAAGGCCAAGTGCCGCGACGGCTTCTGCGCCCTCGGCCCGGAACTGGTGCCGGCGGACCAGGTACGCGATCCCCATGGGCTGGAACTGAAGCTGTGGGTCAACGGCGAACTGCTGCAACGCAACAGCACCGCCAACCTGGTGCGCGGCATTCCCCAGCTGATCGCCGAACTCAGCGAGTTCATGACCCTGCACGAGGGCGACGTGCTGATCACCGGCACCCCCGAAGGTCGCGTCGACGTCAAGCCCGGCGACCGCATCGAAGTGGAGATCAGCGGCCTGGGCCGTCTCGCCAATCACGTTGTTGCCGAAACAGCCGCCGAATAAGGAGCCGCCATGAAACACGCCCGCATCCGTTATCAAGGCCAGGTCCACGAGGTCGTGGTCAACGCGCCCAACAGCGTGAAACTGGCCGATGGCCGTGTGCTCGCCGAGGATCAGGTCGAGTGGCTGCCACCGGCCACCGGCAGCATGTTCGCCCTGGGCCTGAACTACGCCGACCACGCCGCCGAACTGGCCTTCAAGCCGCCGACCGAGCCGCTGGTGTTCATCAAGTCCCCCGGCACCTACACCGGCCACAACCAGGTCACCTGGCGCCCGGACAACGTCGCCTACATGCACTACGAGTGCGAACTGGTGGCGGTGATCGGCAAGACCGCGCGCAACGTCAAGCGCGAGGACGCCCTGGACTACCTGGCCGGCTACACGGTGTGCAACGACTACGCGATCCGCGACTACCTGGAAAACTACTACCGGCCCAACCTGCGGGTGAAAAACCGCGACGCCACCACCCCGGTGGGCCCCTGGATAGTCGACGTCGCCGACGTGCCCGAACCGAACCGGCTGAAGCTGCGCACCTGGGTCAACGGCGAGTTGCGCCAGGAAGGCACTACCGCCGACATGATCTTCGATATCCCCTACCTGATCGAATACCTGTCCAGCTTCATGACCCTGCAACCCGGCGACATGATCGCCACCGGCACCCCCGAAGGCCTGTCCGACGTGGTGCCCGGCGATGAGGTGGTGGTGGAAGTCGAAGGCGTCGGCCGGCTGGTCAACCGCATCGTCGGCGAGGCGGAGTTCTTCAGGATCAAGGCACAACACGACACGCAACTGGCGGCCAAGGAGCACGCATAAATGATCAAACACTGGATCAACGGCCGCGAGGTCGAAAGCCAAGACGTCTTCACCAACTACAACCCGGCCACCGGCGAAGCCATTGGTGAAGTGGCCAGCGGCGGTGCCGAGGAAATCGCCCAGGCGGTCGCAGCCGCCAAGGAAGCCTTTCCGAAATGGGCCAACACCCCGGCCAAGGAACGGGCGCGGCTGATGCGCAAGCTGGGCGAGCTGATCGACCAGAACGTGCCGCACCTGGCGGAACTGGAAACCCTCGACACCGGCCTGCCGATCCATCAGACCCGTAACGTGCTGATCCCCCGCGCCTCGCACAACTTCGACTTCTTCGCCGAGGTCTGCACCCGCATGGATGGACACAGCTATCCGGTGGATGACCAGATGCTCAACTACACCCTGTACCAGCCGGTCGGCGTCTGTGCCCTGGTGTCGCCGTGGAACGTGCCGTTCATGACCGCCACCTGGAAGACCGCGCCGTGCCTGGCGCTGGGCAACACGGCGGTGCTGAAGATGTCCGAGCTGTCGCCGCTGACCGCCAACGAACTGGGGCGCCTGGCGGTCGAAGCCGGCATTCCCAATGGTGTGCTGAACATCGTCCAGGGCTACGGCGCCACCGCCGGCGATGCCCTGGTGCGCCACCCGGACGTGCGGGCGATTTCCTTCACTGGCGGCACCGCTACCGGCAAGAAGATCATGCAGACCGCGGGGCTGAAAAAATACTCCATGGAACTGGGCGGCAAGTCGCCGGTGCTGATCTTCGAAGACGCCGACCTGGAGCGCGCCCTGGACGCGGCGCTGTTCACCATCTTCTCGCTCAATGGCGAGCGCTGCACCGCCGGCAGCCGGATCTTCATCCAGGAAAGCGTCTACCCGCAGTTCGTCGCCGAATTCGCGGCCCGCGCCAAGCGCCTGATCGTCGGTGACCCAACCGATCCCAAGACCCAGGTCGGCTCGATGATCACCCAGGCCCACTACGACAAGGTCACCGGCTACATCCGCATCGGTATCGATGAAGGCGCCACCCTGCTCGCCGGTGGCCTGGAGCGCCCGGCCAACCTGCCGGCGCACCTGAGCCGTGGCCAGTTCATCCAGCCGACGGTGTTCGCCGATGTGAACAACAAGATGCGCATCGCCCAGGAAGAGATCTTCGGCCCGGTGGTCTGCCTGATCCCGTTCAAGGACGAAGCCGAGGCCCTGCGACTGGCCAACGACACCGAGTACGGCCTGGCCTCCTATATCTGGACCCAGGACATCGGCAAGGCCCATCGCCTGGCCCGTGGTATCGAGGCCGGCATGGTGTTCATCAACAGCCAGAACGTGCGCGACCTGCGCCAGCCGTTCGGCGGGGTCAAGGGCTCCGGCACGGGCCGCGAAGGCGGCGAGTACAGCTTCGAGGTGTTTGCCGAGATCAAGAACATCTGTATCTCCATGGGCAGCCACCACATCCCGCGCTGGGGCGTGTAAGGTTTTGCAATCCTGTAGCCGCTGCCGAAGGCTGCGAACGGTCTGGGCGGCACTCCGTACGAAGGGGGCGTGCTCCTCAAGCTCGCAGGAAGGCTCTTCGAGCCTTATCGCAGCCTGCGGCAGCGGCTACAGGGCCGAACAATAAGATGTTTCAGGAGAAGCACCATGGGCGAAGTCGTCATGGCCGCCAAGGTCTGCCACGTTCCATCGATGTACCTGTCCGAACTGCCGGGCAAGCACCACGGCTGTCGCGAAGCGGCGATCGCCGGACACAAGGAAATCGCCCGCCGCGCCCGCGAACTGGGGGCCGACACCGCGGTAGTGTTCGACGTCCACTGGCTGGTCAACAGCGGTTACCACATCAACTGCGGCGAGCACTTCAAGGGCACCTACACCAGCAACGAACTGCCGCACTTCATCAAGAACATGGACTACGACTACAGCGGCTGCCCGGCGCTGGGCGAGCTGATTGCCGCCGAAGCCAACGCCGCCGATGTGCGCACCCTCGCCCACAACATCCCCAGCCTGGAGCTGGAGTACGGCACCCTGGTGCCGATGCGCTACATGCACATGGACGTACCGCCGGAGCAGCATTTCCAGGTGATTTCCATCGCCGCCTGGTGTGCCTGGCACAAGCTCGAGGACAGCTTCACCTTCGGCGCCGCGGTGCGCCGGGCCATCGAAAAGAGCGACCGCAAGGTCCTGGTACTGGCCTCCGGCTCGCTGTCGCACCGCTTCTCCGACGACCGCGAGGCCGAAGCCAATATCCATAACTGGACCCGCGAATTCGACAAGCAGGTGGACCTGCGGGTGGTCGAGCTGTGGCAACAGGGGCGCTTTCGCGAGTTCTGCTCGATGCTCCCGGACTACGCCGAGCACTGCTTCGGCGAAGGCCGGATGCACGACACCGCCATGCTCCTGGGCCTGCTCGGCGGCCCCGAATACAACCGGCCGGCGGAGATCGTCACCGCGCTTTTCGGCAGCTCCGGCACCGGCCAGATCAACGCCATTTTCCCACTCTAGACGCCACGCCAACCTCGCCAACCCAGCCCTGGATTTCCAGGGCTGGCCGCCGAAGGTTCGCCCGCAAGGAGGATCACATGCCGCACTTCATCGCTGAATACACCGACAACATCGAGCAGGCCGCCGACCTGCCGGGGCTGTTCGAGAAGGTTCACCACTGCCTCGGGGCCAGCGGCGTATTTCCGCTCGGCGGCATCCGCAGCCGCGGCGTGCGCCTGGACACCTGGCGCATGGCCGACGGCAAGCACGACTACGCCTTCGTCCACATGCGCCTGCAGGTTGGCGCCGGGCGCGACCTGGCGACCCGGCGCAAAGTCGCCGAGGCACTGTTCGAGATCATCAAGGCGCACTTCGCTCCACTCCAGGCCCAGCGCCTGCTGGCGTTGTCGTTCGAGATGAGCGAGCTGGATGCCGAGCTGAACTTCAAGCACAACAACGTGCATGAGTTTCTCAAGCGGCAAGCGTGACCTGTAGCCGCTGCCGCAGGCTGCGATAAGGCCGAAGGCCTTCAGCGAT